>DNNS01000339.1 GCA_003497555.1 Spirochaetia bacterium | reverse complement strand
AAGAGCGGACCTAAAACCGTAATAATTAAGGAATCTATAAAAACAAATCCTGAACTTTCAGCAATACTCGCTGAAGAAACCTGGAATTTCGAAGGTGATCAATGCAAAGGTTATATTCTTGAAGCTTGTATTCCTTTTGCTCTGCTGCCAGTTTCCAACCTTCACATGGGTCAAAGACTTGCTTATAGTATTAAACTTAATGATAAAGATGGAGAATACCTTATTGCTACTCCGGAAAATCACTCGCCCCACGCTGATATTAAAAACTGGAAATCTGCATATTATTTGACAGAAACCGAAGAGTCAGCAGTTGAGATCAATTTTGGAAAAATCGCTTCGGATGTATACTGGCCGGAATCTTATACCGGCCAGCAGAATAAAGTACATATCTGGGACATGCAGTATGCCTACCGCACAAATATCAGCTCTACAAGACACAGAACTTATCTTCACAGTCTTTGGGCGGTTCAAGGAGTAGACGGACCGGGAATGAGTCCCGATCCGGAAAAGTGGATCTACACTCCCTGCCCCATGGGAGTAGGTTACCATACTCCGGGTTTCATATGTAAAAAAGATGGTGATCAGCTTGATAACAATGACGGAAATTTTGATAAAAAAAAGATAAACTTCCTCTGGTATGAAAGGACATTTATTCCTGACATAGAATATACAGGCGGTAATACATATCTTGTTTTTGAGTACTTGGGGTTAGATGCCCAGGTATATCTTAACAATGAGCTTGTAAACTCAATAAAAGGCAGAGGGGAGCCTGTGAACATAAATTCCAGATTAAAGTATGGGCAGGAAAACAGGCTTGATATTTTTTTATACAGACCTGCAGAGAAATATTCTTTACAGCCAAATACCCGGAACGGAAACGGTATGTCAGGTGATATATTTCTGGAGCATTATATTGCCGAACCGGTGATACAGGATATATGGATCAAAAAAGCAAGTGGTATAAACGGATTTTATGAAATATTAATTGACTGTTTAAAAGCCTCAGACAAAGATGAAGTACAGTATGAAATTATTGCCAAAACCGGGAAAGTTGTAGCAACAGGTAAAAAATCTGCTTCCGGAACCCTATTGTCATTCACAGGCCAGCTTGTTAATTTTTTACAGTGGAATCCCGATCACCCTGATCTCTATCAGTGCAGAGTATTTTATCTTTCAGGCGGAAAAATACTTGATGAAAAAACTATGCGCTTTGGCTTTAGAACTTTCGAGGTTGCAAACTCCCGGTTTCTGCTTAACGGGAAAATACTGCGGTTGCGCTGCGCAAAAGATATTGAACCAAGCGGAAATATAGCGCCGGGGTATTACACGAATATAAAAAATTCCGGTTACAATGCAGTATATTTTCATGCTAACAGTTTTGGGTATATGGAACCACTGTTTGATCTATTTGACGAGATCGGCATTTTAACCTGGGCGTCATTTGACAGGTCCCAGGCAGATGATCTTACCAAAAAGGAGATAAAAATTTTTCGTAACCACCCCTGCGTCCTCTGGTATCTTTCAGACCAATTCGGCCAATTCATGCTACATGGTTTCATGCATAATCCTTTTTGTACTGAAGATTCGGTATATCCCATGAGCAAAGAAGCTGTATCAATGCTTGAATTCCTGAGAAAACGCTATGATTTTTTCAAGGCAATTGATTCTGAACGTTTTTATTTTCCCCAAGCAACAGGAAACTTTGATGGAGCTTGCAGAAGTACACACCATTATCCCACATACGGCATTAGCATTTCTGACAATGAACAATTTTTTGACAAATGGTCTAAACGTAAAGATCCATTCCTGCCTCATCTTGTAATTGAGTCAGGCGTACCTTATATTCACTACGATTTTATTCATCCTGAACACAAATACACAGCTAACGGAAAAGAAGTAAACAGGCTTCTCATGTACGAGATGGGAGCTGCTTATAAAGGACCTGATATCTATACTGATTTCAATGAATGGCTTGCCATGGCTATGCGTTTTGCTATTAGAGGTATCCGAGTTGCAGGTATTGATGGCTTTGTGCCATGGGATGTTAAAGATGTTTATTTACCTGCTGTAGATATAACCAAATATATGGAATTTCCGGATAACAGGCATCTTTCCTTCAGATATTTCCTTAAGCCCTATAAAGAAATAATTAATGATGTTTGGATGCGAAGCAGCTCATGGTATTTTAAGTTGCGCGGTTTTACCAGGAACTCCTGGCCTGAATATTACGGATGGGGCGGAATAAATCCTGTCAAATCAAAGTACTCTTATGTATATGAAAATGAAATGCAGCCCTTTTTTATATATATAGGCGGGCCTGTCAGAGATATGTATTCTCATGAACACAATTTTTTCAGCGGCGAAATGGTTGAAAAGCAGATTATTGCCGTTAATGATACGCTTTCAGATCATTCTACTGAATGTATATACAGTCTTCAGATTGATAACAAGATTTTATTTGAAAAAAAAATTTTAATAATTATAAATCAGGGTTCCATTTTAAAACAACCATTCAGTTTCAGTGCTCCACAGGTGAATAATAAAACAAAAGCTGCCATAAAAATTAAATATCGCACGGAAAAGAAAGAAGAAAAAAACGATGTATTTGAAATTACATTATTTCCTAAATTAAAATATTCATATCCCTCTGTCAATATATATGCTATTAAAGGTTCCGGCAGGTCGATTCTTGAAACCCTTTCAATTTCATATAAAGCAGTCAATCCCGGAGATAACATACCGCAGAATGAGCTGCTTGTAATAGAACGCAATGCTTTAAATAAAAATTTTAACAGAACCTGGCTTGAAGAGTTTATTAATAGCGGTGGTAATGTTCTTGTTTTTGAGCAGTCTGATACAGGACTTTTATCACACCGCCTCCATGAGCGCAGAGTCAGGCACTGCTTTATAGCTGATAAATTTCATCCTGCTATAAATGGTCTTACGGATGAAGATTTCAGTTTCTGGAGAGACTCCTCAGATATGACTCCGGCTGAAAGGAAGCCTCCTGAAGCATCAAGAAATGATATCTGCCAGGCTTTACCTTTATGGTTTCTTACCCATGAAGGCACTGTAAGTACATTCACTTTGCCCAGATCTTCTTACGGCAGTTTCCATACCATACTTGCGGCAGGTTATGATCTTGAGGAGGCGGCATGCATGGAATACTATTCAGGAAAAGGCAGGCTGATATGGTGCCAGGCTGATGTTACTTCCCGTTATGGGAAGGATCCGGCAGCAACTATATTTGTAAATAATCTTATAAATTACGCTCTGAAAAAAGAGAAACCGGCGGAAATACCTGCCTTATACATCGGCGGAAAAAAGGGGCAGATGCTTCTTGATAGGCTGGGCATTGTCTATACTCTCAAGCAGGAAAAAAAAACAAGTCTTATAATAGTTGGCGAGGCCAATAATGATCAGCTCCCGATTTCTTCACTTAATTTTTCAAGCGGGTTAAAAATAATATATCTTCCGGTCAAGGAAGATTATGCCTTATGCTTGCCTGCCGGTATTATACAACAGGAAAAACCTGAAGCTTTAACATCAGTGACATTTCCGGGATACCACGGTACAAGCACCTATGGCTTTTTTGATTTCAAATCGGAAAATGTAGCGCCGGAGAAGATAGGAAACATCCCTCTTGCCAGAGGACTTCTTGACACCGATACCTTTTTATTTAGCGGCTACAAATTTAAAACTTTTAAGGCAGAAAAATCCTATTTAATAAAAGAGCTGTATAAAAGCGAACGAGGAATAATAATCCAGGCTGTATATGATGGATATACTGTTTTTTTATGTTCCATTCATCCTGATTATGTAAAGTACTCTGAGGAGAAAAAAAAAATCATAAGGTTATGGTCACAGATTTTTGCGAATGCCAAAGCTCCATGTTCTATAAAAATTTCTTTTAAAATTCCCGAACTTGACCTGACAGAAAATTATTGGAGCTTCCTTGCTGATCCCGGGGACACAGGCAAGAAGGAAGGTTATCAGACCGGAGTGATCAGTAACAGAACTATGCCTATCGAGCTTGGAAAAATTTGGGAGGAACAGGGATTTACCAATGAAAATCCGAATTTATATTCGCCTCCCGGTTCTGCATACGATGGGACAGCCTGGTATTTTACTGAAACAATTATACCAGAAAAGTACAGGGGCAAAGAATTATATTTTTTAATAAACGGAGTACGAGCAAATGGCCAGGCAGATGGAGGAACCGAATCCTGGATTAACGGTAAAGAAATGGGAAAGCTGCTTGAGGTGCGCTATTATCATCAGGGAGGCTGTGGTGCAAGGTTTTGGAAAGTAGATTCAGCTAATATTAAATATGGCGAAAAAAATAAGATTGCAGTGCGCATCCAGAACATCAAGGGTCCCGGTGGAATTGATAAAAAACCTGTACGCTTTGAAACCGAAGGAGCAAATGATGATATGATTTTTCCATATGAGTTTATACGGGAAAAATTTGATCCGTATTATCACTGGGTATGGTAAATTTACAATTTTTAGCATTTTGCCTCTGCACTAAGTATTTTTTTTTAAAAAATCCCGCAAATTGATTTTTTTCGACTTACAGGATTTTGTAAGGATATGAACAGGATTGTTTATGATGAAAAAACCGAATATAATTATTTTGTAACCTGGAATGGCGACAGGGCAGTAGATTTTATAAAAAGCGAAAGATCAATCAAAAGACAGGCCGTTTTTTTGTATATGCTCTTTCCCAACAATCGGGTGGTTTAATTTAAGAAATAATATAAATCATCATGGTTGAATAATAATT
>DNNS01000055.1 GCA_003497555.1 Spirochaetia bacterium | reverse complement strand
GGACTGCCTGCCAAATTGCAGGCGCAAAGTACAAAACCCGCATTAAGGCTGATAATATCAGCAGCCGGCCCCGGTTGTCCGGAAAAAACCCTGCGCAAAATATCTGCATTTTCTGCCGGAGTTTTTGCAGACAGCTCAGGTAAAGATACCCTGGTTAATCCGAAATCTTCAGGCGCAACAAAATAGGTTTTGCTGCTGTTTTCATTTATTTCAATTATTTTGGTTTTTCCGGACAAACTGATTTCATCCATTTTATTGTCAGCGCATACTACAAAGCCGTGTATAATGCCAAGCTCTATCAGCGCTGAGGCTACTGGTTCCAGAAGCNNCCGAGAATATTGAAGATAGTGGGGAATCCCAGCTCCTTTCTGACCGGTATTACCTGTTTCATGGCAGGATGAAAAAAAGGCGCAAAAATAAAACTGATGCCGGTGTGTTCGAGACACCTGACAACCTGGTCGGGATCAGCCGGATGTTTCGCCCCCAGCGCTTCAAGAACATCTGCGGAGCCGGAACGGGAGGTCGCACTGCGGTTGCCGTGCTTGCAAACCATGGCGCCGGCGGCGGCTGCCACAAAGGCTGCAGCTGTGGAAATATTGATTTTTCCAAGGCCGCTGCCACCGGTGCCGCAAGTATCAACCGGCATTATCCCCGGCTTGACAGCAAGATTAATTTTAAGCGACTTGTTCCGCAAACAGCGGGCGAAAGCTGCGATCTCGCGGGCGTCAGGTTTTTTGGCAGCAAGAGCAGTCAGAAAAGCTGCGGTCTGTACCGGTGATGCGGAACCGGACATTACTTTTTCCATAGCCGAGCCGGCTTCAACCGGGTTAAGTGATTGCCCGGACAGGATTTTTTTGGTCAACTCTGTCATATTATTATTCCATAAAAAAACGGCTGCGGTAAAAGGTGTCAGGGTTATTGTATAGTATTTTTTTAAATATACTGTCAGCTGATATTGTAACATTTTTTTCTTCTATTTTACCTGCCAGATACATACAGAATTCTTCAGACTCTTTAGACGAAAGCTCTGAATACATTGAATGAAAAAAATTTGAAAATTTTTCATATTCACAGGCTGAACCGGTCATTTCAAGGTAAGATTCTATAAAATAATTTTTAAGGCTGCCTGTTGCCTTTTCAGTCAGGTTATTAAATAGTGCGGTATTGGTAGAGCAGGAAAGCAGCGCTTTTTCAAAAGTAAAAAACAGGTTGTAATCTATTATTCCTTCTGTCTGCAGATTAAGATATTTAAGAGTTTTATAATCAAGCCGGGGCGCATAAAAGGCAGACGCTGATAATTTTTGAAACCCTGCGGTATCGCTGCTGAATACAGCCCGGGCGAACTGTAAATAAAGGGGATTCTCTTGCCTGGCCAGCAGTTGATCGTACCGGTGGTATTCGTTTTCGGCTAATAACGAAAACAGATAATAGGGACTGGCGGAGAGCTCCGGATATTTTTCGATTATCACCCGGTATTCGTTTTTAATAAAAAAAAAGCGTATGGCGGTTTCCGGGGCCGCATGCCATAATGGTGAGCTGGCGTATTCGGCCGCTGCCGGGTAATTTCCGGTATAGGCAGATGCCCTTGCTTCCCTGCCGGAAGCAAGAGCTGCGGTTTTCCAGAGACGGGCTATTTTCAGATACATATTATACTGGCCCTGCTGATAAAAAAAATCCAGCAGTTCAGGAAATTTTCCTGAGAAATAACGGAATAATTTATATTCACTGCCTGCGGAGGAAGAAATTTTTCCGGCCCCGCTGATAAAATTATCATTCTGTAAAAGATGGAACAGAGCATGCGTTTTTTTCAGGTTAAAATAAATAAGGGAGCTGATGATTACTTTCTGAAGTTCGCTGACAAAAACGGTTTTTGTTAATTCGCCGGTTAAAATGTCCTGTTTTTTATTTTCAGTAAAATGACGGATGAATCCGGCCGGATAATCGCAATTTTCCGGGGATTTTAACATGGTTTCTATGATCGCTTTTGCTAATGTTTCCCAGCGGGCTTCCCTGGCCAGGAAATACAGATCCTCGGATCCGCCATAAAGCTGCTGTGCGGTAAAAATTTTTATAAACAGTATGCAGGAAAAAATTAATATTAAGGACCTTGAAAACATGCGGATTATTTTTCAAAAGCCCTGTTGATCTTTTCCAGAAGAAGGTTCGGATCAAAAGGTTTGGTAATATATTCATCGCAGCCGGCGTCGTACCCGGCCCGGATATCCGCAATCTGGTTTTTGGCAGAGAGGAAAAAAATTTTAGTATGCAGAAGCTTTTTGTTTTTTCTGATGGAACGGCATAAATCAGTGCCGGAAATCCACTGCATCATGATATCCAGCAGAATAAGATCGATTTTATCAGCCTGGATAATAGAAAGCAGTCTCAGCCCGTTCTCTGCCGTTGTCACCTTATAGCCGGCGCCGGTAAGAATTTGCTGAAGCATTTCCCGTATTTCGGGATGATCATCGACTACCAGAATATTTTTCATTTATAGATCCATTATTTCCTTAAATACACTGTGCCTTTCTTCATAAAGAACTTTAAGAATATCTACCAGCTGTTTAACGGTTTTTACAGATATGGAAACCGATAAATCCGGCTGGGAAAATTTATTTTTTTTAACCAATACCCGGCTGCGAATGTCGGGATTTAATGATTCCAGGCGCTCATTCAGTACAGAACACAATTCGTTAAAACGGAGTTTTTTGGCATAAAGATCAGGATCTGCCCATTTCTCAAGCTCGGTCTGTACTTCGCCGTATTTTTGCCTGGCCGGCATATCATCGCGTCCGAGAACGCCTTTTAATTCATTGCGGTTAAGAATATCGGTAAAGGGTTTGCTGCTTTCCGCCTTGATTTTACTGGCGTGATTTATTATGTTTTTTAAATCAGATTTTCGGATATCCGCATGGTGCTTTACGAAATTTACAATTTCCCTGCGATCATCTTCGTTTTCCACAGCCGCGATTTCAAATTCCACATCTTTGGCTGCGCCGGCTGCAATAAAATCCTTGGTTTTCCGGTCTAATAAATTCAGTCTGAGATATTTTTCCACATTTTTAGTATCGCTTCCAATGCCAAAGGCTTCTCCGAACTGCGCAGCCAGTTCTTCACTGCTGAGTTCGAATTCCTGCTGAATTCTCTGCAGGGCATCTGCAATTTCCACCGGTTTTAAAGNNTTTAAAGGTTCCCGTTTGGTATTTTCAGCAATGGCAATTTTAAGCAGTTCCGCGCGTGAAAGTTCGTTTTCGTCATAAACGGCAGCATAGACTTCGGTTTTTTTCAGTTCCCGGCAGGCCAGCATGCGCAGATATCCGGAAACAATGACCAGGCTGTTTTCTTTACGGCAGAGCACTACCGGATGTATCAGGCCTTCGAATTTTATACTGTTAACAAGGTTATCTATATCTGTACTGTGCCGGAATACAAAAGATGTATCTTCAAAGTTTACTTTGCTGATTTTTATATTTTCAAATTCCGGCATATTACCCCTCCAGTTTATTTATAAAAAAATGACATCTGCAGCCGTTAACGTCGTCAGTGCCATATCCGGTATCTGCCTGGTCAGTGAATATTATATCATCAGCCAGGGTTTCATTCATGATCATTTGTTTTTGATCGGCAATCGCTTTTTCAAGTGCCGGTTCAGCTTTAATAAAAATTTTTATCCGGTCAGTATACTCAAGGCTGATTTCCTTGCGCTGCTTCTGAACCCGGTTGATAAATTCGCGGGCTTTGCCTTCGGTTTCAAGTTCGGGAGATATTAGCGTATCAAGTACGGCAGTAAGCGTCCCGTCATTTAATACCGGCTGCCCGGGTTTTTCGTTTCGCCGGATATCAAGATCGCAGGCATCAATTTCCATACAGCCGGATGCCAGTTTCAGCGTTCCCTTGCCGCGGCCGAGTATCATGGCAATTTCCGCTCCAGGAAGTTTTTCAATGGCTGCGGCTATTTCCTTTACGCCTTTCCCGTATTTCGGACCCATAATTTTGAAATTGGCTTTGGCTGTAAACTCGACCAGCCCGGATTCGTCTGCGCTGAACAATACATTTTTAACATTCAGTTCGTCTTTAATGATTTCCCGGTGTTTCTTCAGTAATTCAAGTTCACTATCTATCGCTGAACAGTAGTGTACGGAGGAAAGAGGCTGGCGGGTCTTGATTTTGGTGTTTAAGCGTAAAGTTCTGCCCAGACTTACGGCTTTTTGAACAAATTCCATTTCGTGTTCGATGGATTCGCTGCGGTATTTATTTTCAGGAAGCGGATAATCTTCTAAATGTACGGATTCCTTTTCTTTTGCGCCGGAAAGAATTTTATAGATTTTTTCCGCCAAAAAAGGCATGAAAGGGGCCGCCATTTTAGAGAAGTCAAACAGAACCTTATACAGTGCAGTATAGGCCTGGTTTTTGTCGTTGTCATTTTCACTTTTCCAGAAGCGGCGGCGCGAGCGGCGTATGTACCAATTGGTAAGCTGTTCGATAAAACCGTTAAAAGGAATAATCGCCTTCTGCAGATCGTATTGATCCATAGCCTGTAAGATTTTCTCTTTGGTTGATTCCAGCAGGGATATTATCCAGACATCAAGGGGATTTGTGAATTTATCAGGCGCGGCGCCGGCCGGAGACCAGCGGTCAATCACGGCATAGGAATGAAAAAAAATAAATGAATTCCATAACGGCAGAATTATACTTTTGAGAATTTCCTTTACGCCTTCTTCGGAAAATTTAAGATCTTCGGCCCTGACTACCGGTGAAGACATCAGGTACATGCGCAGGGCGTCTGCCCCGTAATTATCGATTATATATTCAGGCGGCGGGTAATTTTTAGCACGTTTGCTCATTTTTTTACCGTCTTCAGCTAATACCAGACCGTTAACCACCACATGCCGGAATGCAGGCATACGGAAAAGTGCGGCAGAAATTACAGTAAGGGTATAAAACCAGCCGCGGGTCTGATCCAGGCCTTCGGCAATAAAATCCGCAGGAAAGTTTTTTTCAAAATCATTTTTATTTTCAAACGGATAATG
>DNNS01000290.1 GCA_003497555.1 Spirochaetia bacterium | reverse complement strand
ACAGATTACGTCCTGAAAAAAGCGAGGTAACGCGCCTTTTGGGCGACAATAAAAAAATAATGAAACTTACCGGCTGGAGACAAGAGTTTACTCTGGAAAGAGGCATCCGAGAGACTATTGCCTGGTTCAGGGAAAAAGAAAACATTAAATCATACAAAGCCGGAATTTACAGTATATGACTGCGTATCCGCTGCCTGTTAATTTTAAGCTGCAGTCATGATAATTATCAAACCGCATAAAAAGAATACAAAATTTTAACGAGGTATCGGGTTATGGGTAAATCACAGGACTATTATAAAAAAGCCAAAAAAATAATACCGGGCGGCACCCAATTACTTTCCAAAAAACCTGAACTCTTTCTGCCTGATTACTGGCCGGCCTATTATCAAAAAGCCGGCGGCTGCATTATTCATGATCTTGATAATAAAAAATATATTGACATGATAACCATGGGCATTGGTTCCTGTATTCTGGGATATGCCGACCCTGATGTGGAAAAAGCCGTTATCAGCGCTGTAAAAAACGGGAGCATGTCCAGTTTAAACTGTTATGAAGAACTGGAGCTTGCGCAGCTGCTGATTGAACTTCATCCCTGGGCTGAAATGGTGCGTTATGCCAGGTCGGGGGGCGAAGCCATGTCTGTGGCAGTCAGGATTGCCCGCGCCTATTCAAAAAAAGACAAGGTTCTGCTTTGCGGATATCACGGCTGGCATGACTGGTATATTTCCGCCAATCTCAACCAGGATAAGGCTCTTGACGGCCATTTACTTCCCGGTTTAAAGACAAGCGGCATTCCCAGGGCCTTGACCGGGCTTACCCTGACATTTCATTATAATGACACTGAAGCTTTTCTGAAGCTTTTTGCCCGGCATAAAAACGAGATCGGCGCAATTGTGCTGGAAACCATACGCAATGAAGAGCCTGACCGTGATTTTATTTCTGCGATTTCCAAAACAGCCCAAAAAAACCATGTGCCTTTTATTGTTGATGAAATAACTTCCGGCTGGCGCCTTAACACCGGCGGAGCGCATTTGCTGTACGGTATTACGCCCGATATTGCGGTATTTGCCAAGGGCATGAGCAACGGTTACCCCATGGCTGCGGTAATCGGCAGCAAAAAAGTTATGGACAGCGCCCAGGATTCTTTTATAAGCAGTACCTACTGGACAGAACGGATCGGTCCGGCTGCTGCGCTGGCTACTATCCGTAAAATGAAAAAATTAAATGTTCAGAAATTTATTACCAAAACCGGGAAAACAATCCAGCAGCAATGGAAAGAATTGGCGGAACGGTACAAATTAAAAATTAAAGTAAGCGGTATTTATCCCCTCAGTCATTTTCAATTTGATTATCAGGAACACGCTGTTTTAAAAACCTTGTTTACGCAATTAATGCTGGAAAAGGGCTTTTTGGCATCAACAGTACTTTATACCAGCTATGCCCACAAGGAACAATACACTGCGCAGTATTTTCAGGCTGTAAATATTGTTTTTAAGACCCTGTCGGAATGGCTGAAACTCGGCAATCTTAAAAAACATCTGAAAGGGCCTGTGTGTCATTCCGGTTTTCAGCGGCTTAACTGACAGCAGATAAAATTATGAAACCCCTGCTGGAAAATAAAGTTATAGTTGTAACCGGCGGCGCCGGACTACTGGGTAAAGAATTTATCAAAGCTGTGGTTGATCACGGCGGAACAGGAATTGCCGCTGATATCAGCATGGAAACAGGCGAAAAAGTCCAGGCTGATTTTAAAAAAGAACTTCCGGCTGGTAAAACGGATTTTTTTCAGCTTGATATTACTTCTCAGGCGTCAATCGAAACCTTTATCGGCGAAGTAACAAAAAAATATAAAAAAATAGACGGTCTGATTAACAGCGCTTATCCCCGCAACGCCAATTACGGAAATAAACTCGAAAATGTGACTTATAATGATTTTTGTGAAAATGTTAATCTGCATTTAGGCGGATATTTTCTGGTCTGCCGGGAATTCGCCCGATATTTTTGCCTGCAGACTTGCGGAGTCATTATTAACATTTCTTCGATCTACGGAGTAATTGCTCCCCGGTTTGAAATTTATGATAAAACCGCCATGACCCTGCCTGTGGAATATGCGGTGATCAAATCGGCGCTTATTCACCTGACCAGGTATTTTACCAAGTATTATAAAGGCCAAAATATACGGTTTAATTGCATCAGCCCGGGAGGTATTTTAGACCGGCAGGATAAGGTTTTTACAGAGAAATACCGTAATTACTGCATGAACAAGGGCATGCTGCAGCAGCAGGATATTTCCGGGGCAGCGGTTTTTCTGCTTTCTGACATGGCAAAATATATTAACGGGCAGAACATTATTGTTGATGACGGTTTTACATTATAATCAGGATTCTCTGCGTGGTGAGACAGCGGGAAGGTACTCTGCGGTTAAACTTTTTCTTTTTTCATTTAATTTTTCAATCTTAGTGGATATATATATATTTTAATCATTTATTACATGAAATTAATGTATATTTATACACTTTTTACATGTATTTAATGGTTTTTTTAACATTTTTTACTTGCAAAAATAGAAATATACAATATAATTAGAAAATATGAAGCGAAAAATATATAAACAACTTATTGTTTGGAAAAATAGCATCGGCAGAAAACCTCTTATCATAAGAGGTGCCCGTCAGGTCGGTAAAAGTTATATTCTTAATGATTTTGGTAAAAATGAATTTAAAAATTATCATATTTTCGATTTTGAAAAAAATAAAAATCAACTTATGCAAGTCTTTGAGAAAAGTCTGGAACCGCAAACGATTATAAAAAATTTATCTTTGTTATTAAATAAGAATATTTCGATAAAAGAAGATTTGATTGTTTTTGACGAAATTCAAAACTGCCCAAGAGCACTTGCCAGTTTGAAATATTTTAATGAAAATTTGTCTGCAGCTGTATGCGCCGCCGGTTCTCTGCTTGGCATTACATTATCCGAAGAATCTTTTCCTGTAGGCCAGGTTACTTTTCTGGATATGTTTCCAATGTCCTTTGAAGAATTTTTATTTCAGTATAATAACGATATGCTTTTAGAGGCATTTGAAGAAGGGATAAAAAATAAAATGCTTCCTGTAATTGCTCATCAGAAATTATGGGAAATTCTCAAAGAATATTATATAGTTGGCGGAATGCCTGAAGCTGTGAAAACTTTTCAATACTACATGGATGACAAATTAACTGGGTTTTCAAAAGCAAGAGAAGTACAGCAAAATCTTCTTTTAACCTACATAAGTGATTTTAATAAACACAGCGGTAAAATCAATTCACTGCATATATCATCAGTATTTGAAAATGTACCAAGACAATTAGCTCAAAACGGCGATTACTCGGTAAAAAGATTCCGTTTTAAAGATGCAATCAGGGGCAAGTACCGCTCTAGCGACTTTGATGGCCCGATCAATTGGCTTGAACGGGCAGGTTTAATACATAAAGTTTTTCCCTGCCGGGCAATTAAGATACCGCTTAAGTCTTTTACCCAAGACAATATTTTTAAACTTTATATTTTTGATACAGGTCTGCTGAATTGCATGTTGGAAATATCACCACAGGTACTTATCCTGCAAGATTACGGTACGATCAAGGGTTTTATAGCCGAGAATCTTGCTGTCTGTGAAATGAAAAGTTCAGGAGAAAAAAACCTGTATTCCTGGGAGCACCGAAATTCTGAAATTGAGTTTATTATGAATAAAAAAGAAAAAATAATCCCGATTGAGGTTAAATCCGGC
>DNNS01000603.1 GCA_003497555.1 Spirochaetia bacterium | reverse complement strand
ATTTTCCAGGGAGTTAATATGAAGTATAAAAATACCGAACTGCACAATATTTATGATCTGATTTACAGTAAAGAGCTGGACGGGCATATTATTTCGCGTGTACCGGGCAAAACGAGAAAAAAAATCAATCCCAGGGCTCAAAACCGGGTTATGGAGCCTGCCGGTTCCGAGATCCGTTTTATTTGTCCGGCTGGAAAAATAAAATTAACAATTTCCTGTCCCCGTGAGCCCGGTCAGCTTGTGCCTTTTTTCGGTACTTTTATGGCGCGAGATAAATATACTATCAGCGGGAAAACCGTTATTGAAATTGAATATCCGGAAAGAATGAAAACTTTAAAAAATCAATACTGCAGCAGTCTTCCTTTTCATCCCTCGGTCTGGCGTCTTAAACTGCGCGGTACAGAAATGTTTGTACTTCACAATATTGAAGGCGAAGGCATAGCTCCCCCGGCAGATTCACTGCTGCCGGAAAAATGCCTGCTGACTTACGGTACATCGATTACTCATGGCGCAGCTGCAACTCTGCCGCATCTTTCCTATGCAGCCCAGACCGCCCGCAGGCTTAAATATGATTTGCTGAATTTCGGAGTAGGAGGCTCGGCCTTTTGCGAACCGGCTTTTACGGATTTTATGGCCGGGCTTAAAACCTGGGATTTGGCAACGCTTTGTCTGTCGGTGAACATGCTGGAAGAATTTTCAGTGAAAGAATTTATCAAACGCGCGGGATATATGATAAAAAAAATGTCGGATAATCCAAAACGTCATGTTTTCTGTATCAGTATATTGCCGTTTTTCAGGGATTTCGGAATTATACCGGACAAAAAAGATCTTTCATGTTCCGCGGGCGATTATCGTCTGGCATTACATGAAATTACTGAAAAACTGAGCAGAAAAAATGTTCATTTTATCAGCGGTAACAGCCTGCTTGAGGAAATTGATGGTCTATCAACACATTTGATACATCCTTCCGATTACGGCATGATTCAAATCGGTGAAAAACTGACGCAGCAGATTACTGCTATCATGAAGGCCGGATGAATTACGAAATTTATACACTTCCGGTAATTGAAGCTTTTCAGAATAAAAGCAGCTGTCCGCTCTGTATTTTAAAAAATAAAACCGAAACCGCTTTGCTGAAATATTATCTCGGCGATTCCATTATGAATCCGGAAACCCGCATGGAAGTAAACCGTTGCGGTTTTTGTCCGGAGCATAACAAAAAACTTCTGGCAGGTGACAATAAAAACGGTCTGGCGATTATGCAGAACAGTATTCTGCTTGAATTATTTCCAAGATTAAAAAAACAGGCGGAGGAGATAAAAAGCACACTGAAGCGCAAATCACTTTTCAGTAAAAATCTGCAGAAAGCAAAAACATCATTAATGACAAGTATCCTCTCCCGCCCGCAAAACTGTCTGATCTGCCGGGCAATGCGGGAAGACGAAAAACGTTATGCGGAAACTGCCGCATATTTATTTAATAAAAATCCTGATTTTAAAAAATTACCCGGAGAAACCGGTTTTTGTCTGCCGCACCTGGCAGGTCTGCTCGATTTTTCGGCTCCCGCCGGATCTGCCGAGACAGAATATATTCTGTGTTTGCTTGATTGCCTGATAAAACTGACTGAAAAGCATCTTGAAAACTCCGGCTGTTTTATCCGGAAATTTGATTACCGGAATACGGACAAACCCTGGAACGGAGCGCAAAATGCCCTGCCGGAAATAACTGATTTCCTCGGCGGTAATTATTAAATAATCAATTATATTTTATAAAAGCTTCCAGAAGCGCGTCAATATTTTCCGCAGGGGTTCCGGGTACAATATAATTTGAGACTCCGGCTATAATACCCCCCAGCCTTACTGCATCATCAAGGCATTCCCTGACTTCAGCTTCAATCTCCGCCGGTGTACCGGTATGTATCAGCTGGGATCTAATATTTCCGATTATTACAAGTTTCGGAAAGGCCTTGCGCAGCCTGCCTAAATCCATACCGGCTGATTTATCGGTTTCAAAACAGGCATCTATGCCTGTTTTGATGAAATGCTGATTTGCTACAGGCCATAAATTTCCGTCCGAGGCAAAGGCATAACGCACTCCCTGCGATCGACAGGCTGCAGAAGCTCTGCGGATTGCCGGAAGATAAAAACGTTCATAACAGTCAGGAGAAAAAAAAGGACCGGTTCCGGAGGCGAAATCATTCCCGGCAAAAATAATATCAGCATGATATTGCGGAAGCAGCCCGGAAACAAGTTCGGCATTTGCAGCCTGCTTCTCCAGGCAGCGTGTTACCAAATCCGGGCGGTCCGGCATGGCTGTAAGCCATATGGCATCATAAGATGGAAGTCCAATATCCATAGCGCGGAAAGAAATTACCTTTTCTCCANNCCAGATATTCATAAGTATTAACATCTGCCGCCGGGCTAGAACCGGTTATGGAAAATTGTTCAGTCTGCGGATCAAAGACTCTTTTTTCCCATGCTTTTTCGTTTCCGAATAAAAAGGTATTTTCATCAAGTTGTTTCCAGGGCGGAGTTGTTAATGACCAGTATTGGTCGCGTATTATATCCATACCGATCTTGGCTCCGAGTTCCATGGCGTCCCGGAATGATTTTTCCCTGAATTCCTCTAAGGCATCTTCAGACTGCACTGCTGCTCTGGCCTGCCGCCATTGCTGAATTCCTCCGCCTACCCAGGCTTCACGGCCTAAAATTAAAGATGCAGCAGCGCTGGAAAATCCTGTATGATATACAGGCACCCTGTCTGTTTTTTCATGATTAAATGTTTTTATTATCAGTTCGCGTGATGTCATTTGTTCCTCCTCCGGGGAAAACCTTCCGATTTTACATCCAGGTGTTTATCTGCCGGATATGGTATAATTATAATAATAAAAAAAAATAATAGGTTTATCCAAAACAACGATTATTTTATCAGAATACCATGCTGGAACTATTGATTGCCGCAAAAAATGTCGAGTCTCCCGCCCCAACACCTTCCCTGCCGCATAATCATAATTACTGGCAGCTTGACATTATCACCCAAGGCCGGGCCTGTCTTTATATCGGGCGGAAAAAAATTATCATACCGGAAGGAGGCGCGGTATTAATCCGGCCCTTTGTCGCGCACCATTATGTATTTAAAAACCCCTTTGTTTCCTCTACGGTAAAATTCACTTCTTCATCATTTTTTATTACAGCGCAGCAGTTTATAAAGCTGAAATTCAAAACAGAAGAATTACTGATAATCGAAAATTTTTTCCGGGAATATCATAATAACAAAATCGGCCGCAGGATTGCCGCCCTGTATCTGGAAATTCTGATTTTAAAAAACCGGAGCATGTCCCTGTTATTAAATAATGCCGGGCCTGAGAGCCGTATGCAGGCGGCAGCGGAATATATTCATCAAAACAGAGATTCTGAACTTGGGGACGCTTTTTTAGCGGAAAAATTCGGTTATACTCCCAACCATTTCATAGCCGGTTTTAAAAAAAATTTCGGCGTCACCCCCGCCCGGTATATCCGGATGCTGAAAATAGAAAAAGCCAAGGAAATGCTTTATCACAGCGATCATAGAATCAAAGAAATAGCGTCTGCCCTGGGTTTTTCGGATATATACTCATTCTCGAAAAGTTTCAAGACCGCCACGGGACAGGCGCCCAACGAGTTTCGCGATTTTTTTTATTAAAACTTTTTTCTGATTTTGATATTTGATAATCCTTCCGCGTGAGTCATCATATCGGGATGGACACCCGAAACCATGAAAATATTTCACGTTGGTCCGCAAAGACATGTTGAG
>DNNS01000263.1 GCA_003497555.1 Spirochaetia bacterium | reverse complement strand
TTTTATTTCCCTTTAAATTTAAAATGCCGGCTCCTTCTGTTAAATATATTATTTCGTAATCATTAATAATTCTTGGGCCGCATGTCAGCCCGTTTTCATTATATAGATATGCAGCTGTATTTAATTCCGGCGAGATAGTATTAATATTTAAAAGAATACGTTGTTTCATAGATTATCAACAATATGCGCATTACTGGTGCGTTTGCTTACATCAAGCGTATAGTTCAGTGTGATACTTTTATCATCGCTGCAGAACTCACTCGGATAAAAGTAACACTGTTTCCTGCTTTAAAAAGACTATACTCATAACTAAATTATATTAAGGCAATTATANNTAAAAGAAATATACATTTAACTTTGTATAATCAGCTATTATAATAAAATCGATATCGTTTCCGGAGGGATTATGGTTGAAATATTAAAAACTGTCTCTTTAAAAACTACAGGTGAACAGCTTACTATAAAAAAAATAACTGCTCCGGATATTGAATATGCAGACCGGTTATATCATTTCCTTGATCATAAAAGCGATAATACCTTGCGCGATCTCAGGCAGAAGCTCCGCGGTGATTATAAAGAAGAATGTATTGATAATTTTTTTATAGGAGAAATTAACGATAAAATTGCCGGACAGCTATGGTACGGGTATCCGATTAACAGAAGTGTGGGTAATTTCGGACATGTTTATACGGCCTTAGAGCACAGAAAAAAAGGAATAACAAATGAATTAATGAAATATTTTATTGAAGACTTTAATGCATGTAATGTAAAAGCATTATTATGCGGCACAGGCAGCGCCTGGATTGCAAAAATCTATCTTGATTTCGGTTTTGTGACTGTAGTTCCGGGAACTGATCACGGGCCGCTTGTTTTACTGAAAAAAGAAGCAGGTAAATCCTTTACCGAGTTTGCCGCAAAGTATTATAGCCCGGGCTCTGCGATAGCCGCCCATAGAGGCACATCTGTATATAAATATGAAATAGATAAAATGCTTGCAAATATTTTTTTATTAAATGGAATTGTCATGCACAGAATTATGGCAGCGGCGCCGTTATCATATCAGGAAGCCCTGTTCATGGCTGAAGATCAAAAAGGGATAATAACTGCTGCCGAAGCAGAAAACAGCGCTATTCCCGGCTGGGCTTATATACTAAATACCGGCTCTCTTATGGAAAACGAATCTCCGGTTTTTGATTTCTTTCTGCATCCGGCATATTTATCCCAGGCAAAACAGTTTACGGAAAAATCACTGCATCTGGCGGCTGCCAAAGGAATAAAAAACGTTTACTCCTGGTTCCCGGCTGTTGAAGAGTTAAAAATTTCCGTATGCAGAGAACTCGGCTTTTCCGAAGCAGCGTGTATCCGCGGATATTGTCTTATTCAGGGAAAAAATTTTAATTTGTATATACTGAAGAAATGTCTGGATTAGACACTGAATGCATTATATAAATTTTTTTTAAAGGACAGCCAATGAATATTTTAAAATGCCTTTATAATCAGCGGATTCCCATGCGGGATGGCGTGCAACTGTCCGCAGACATCTATTTCCCGGAAGAAGAACCGCCGTATTATGTGCTTTTAATCAGAACTCCTTACGACAGCACGTCCGATCTGCGTATTAATTTCAATAAATTTTATACTGATAAAGGCTATTGTGTTGTATTGCAGGATGTTCGCGGCAGAGGAGATTCCGACGGTATTTTTAGTCCATGGATACAGGAAGAAAACGACAGCTGCGATACAATAAAATGGATTTCAAAACAGTCATGGTGTAAAGATAAAAGTGTTGCCATGACAGGCGGTTCGTATCACGGTTTTGTGCAATGGGAAGCTGCCAAAACATCATTACCGGAACTTAAAGCCATCGCGCCGGCGGTTATCGGCCATGACCGGTTTAAAGACGGTATGTGCATCAATGGAATATTCTGTCTGATCGGGTATACCTGGCAGATGAATTGTTCCGGCAGAAGCGTACAGCATCATATAAATACAGCTGATGAAAGGATTCTGAGCACCCTGCCAATTAAAGATCTTGACAAAGCTGCAGGCTGCAATGTTTCCTTCTATCAGGAAAGTCTCAAACACCCGGTTGCTGATGATTACTGGCAGAAAACGCGGCTGGATAACTTTTACAAGAATATAAATATACCGGTATTTATCACCGGCGGCTGGTATGATAAATACGCTGCCGGATGTTTTAAAAATTTTATGGGAATAAAAAAATACGGCGGGGAAACTGCCAGAAAAGCCAGCCGCATTATAATAGGGCCATGGAATCATTCCACAATTTTTATCAATTCCCGGCATTTGGGATGTATTGATTTTGGCAAAGGCAGAATGCTGAATCCGCTGGAACTTGAAGAAAAATGGCTGGCCCAGTGGTTTAAAAATGAAAATTCAAAAACAACAGAGGAGCAAAAAGCTGTAACAATTTTTTTAATGGGCGAGAATACTTGGCGCGAAGAAACCGACTGGCCATTGCCGGATACACAATATAAAAAAATGTTTTTAGCAAGCAGCGGAAGGGCGAACAGTCTCTTTGGCGACGGCAAACTTAACTGGAATATGAAATCAATGTCAGATAAAGATACATATATATATAATCCTGAAAACCCTGTACCAGCGCTTGGTTCTACAGCTACCTTGAGCGCTACACCTGAAGATCAGCGGCCTGTAGAAAAACGCGATGATGTGCTTGTATATACAAGCGAAGCATTAAAATCTCCGCTTGAGATAACCGGTTTCGTCAATCTCGAGCTTTATGCCGCTTCCAGTGCTGTTGATACCGACTTCTTTGCCAAATTCTGCGATGTCCATCCTGACGGCAGATCGATCAACTTGTCTGAAGGAATAATACGGGCAAGGTTCAAAGAAGGACTGGACAGGGAAGTAATGATGCAGCCGGGGAAAGTATATTTATTTAAAATTGAAATTGGTGTTACTTCCATTCTTTTTAAACACGGCCACAGGATAAGACTGGAAATCTCGAGCAGCTGTTTCCCGGCCTATTTCCGAAATCTTAATACCGGGGAACCTTTCGCAACCGGAACAAAAATCAAAATTGCCGAGCA
>DNNS01000287.1 GCA_003497555.1 Spirochaetia bacterium | reverse complement strand
ATATCCGGTACTGTGGATGCAGTTATTCATAACAATGGAGGCCTGCCTGCAGCGGACTGCAGTGTTGATTTTATTATGAACAACGCGGTTATTGATACCAGAATTATATCAATAAACCAGGGTTCCTCATTGCCCATTCAGTTTAACTGGAATACCGTATACGGCAGTCATGAGTTAAAAATAAAAATCGATCCGCAAAACAGTATTACGGAAATATCAGAGGACAATAATGAAATTTCAAGGTATATTTTTGTACTTGACACAACGCCTCCTCCGGCGCCGCTTGTAACTGTTGCTCCGGCCGATTGGGGTACAGTAACAGAGCACCAGGTAACCTGGACAAGCGTGAGTGATCCGCAGGGAATAAAAAGATACGAGTACAGCATTAACGGCGGCAGTTGGCAGAATGCCGGTCTTGGTACAGGCATAACAACTTCGCTGCTGTCCGGTGGCTTGCATACAGTTTTCGTCCGGGCAATTGATAATGTTGAAAATAAAAGCGATGCCGGCACCGGCTATATCCGCATAGATAGCCGCCCGCCCGAAAAACCGCAGGTTACAGAACTTGACTGTAAAAATATCTGGACCAGGCATGACAGTCCCTACTACACCTGGAACCCTGTGTATGACGAAGGCAGCGGTGTGGACTTTTACATTGTTTGCATTGACAGCGGGACAGAGATTAACATAGGAAATGTATGTTTTTTTGAAACAACACTGCAAACAGGTACTCATACATTCAGGGTAAAGGCGGTTGATAAAACCGGAAAAGAAAGTTCATGGTCGGATATTTATACTGTATATATTGATTTGGACTACCCGCCTGTTCCGCTGATCGGTTCATCAACTCATCCTTCCCCGGATACATGGTATTCCCGAAGTATTCCTGATTTTTTTTGGACTGCCCCGTCTGATAATTCAGGCGTCAGCACCTACTATTATTCAATCACCAAAGACCAACTTGACATACCAAACGAGTTTGTCAACTATCCGCTTAAAACAACATCATATACATCCGAACCGTTATTTGACGGTATCTGGTATTTCCATCTAATCGCCAAAGACAATGTGGGCAATGTGGGGATAGAAGCAGCACATTTTCAGTTCAGAATAGATATTACACCGCCGTATGCATTGCTGGAACCTTCCATGCCTCTGTATGAAAACGCGGGAATAAAGTACTCATGTCTGCTGAACCTGTTTGCTGTAACCGCGAATGACATGGCCTCCGGCATTAAACATGTAGAATGCAATATTGATAATTCCGGATATGTAAATTATCTGCAGCCTATCCAAATACCAACAGAAGGCGAACATACAATAAAATTTATCTCTGCTGATAATGCAGGGAATACCAGCACTGAAGGTATTTTTACTGCCGTTTTTGACGGTACATCTCCTGAAACACAAATACAGCACAGCGGAGCGTATTACGAAAACAACGGACAAAAATTTTGTTCAGCCGGAACCGGATTTTCACTTGTGTCTTCTGATAATTTTTCGGGGATGAAAAATATAAATTTCAGTATTGATAATGCAGCTTATTGTCAATATGATAATACACAATTCAGTCTGGCAGCAGAAGGGGCGCATGCTGTTAGATTTCAAGCTGTTGATAATGTCGGGAATCAGGAGGCCGAAAATGAATATATAATTATTGTGGATGCAACTCCACCCGGTTCAGCTTTATTCTCATGCCAGGCGCTGGTGTTTTATAACGGGAATTATTACGCTGATCCGGCATGGAAATTTAATATCACATCGGAAGATAACCTGTCAGGAGTAAAAAAAATATTTTATGAAGTAAATGGATCCGGTTTTACGGAATATATCAACCCATTTTCACTGCCGACGAGTCAAACGAATATTATCCGTTATAAAGCAGTTGACAATATTGAAAATGAAGAAACAGTAAAGCAAATCACAATTATAACTCCGCTGCCGGATAGAACACCGCCTGTAAGCTATCTGCATACAACTATTGAGCCATTTTTAAATGATATTACTAACTTATATTTTCCACAAATAATGAAAATATATATTATAGCTGAAGACATGCCTGATACAAATGACGGTTATGCAGCAGGCGTTGATAAAATTTTTTATAAAATCGATAACAATAATTTTGTTGTCTATAATAATGAAATGATTTCATTTAATGAAGGCAGGCATACAATTCAATATTATTCTATTGACAAAGTTTTTAATATAGAAAATACCAATGTTTATTCTTTCGCCATAGATGCTTCCGCACCGGTTACTGCCGCAGAACTTCTTGATAAAAATAATAATCCTGTGCAGATAACTTTATCCAATATCATCGGCCAGGGTTACGCCCTGCGCCTCTTGGCTCTTGATCCGGTAAAACAGAACACGGCAAGCGGAGTAAAAACCATCAGGTACAGAGTAAACAACAGCGCTTGGCAAATGTATATTAATCCGATTGAACTTGCACAAATACCCTATACCAATTTTATTATTGCCTACAAGTCAATTGACAATGTAAACAACATAGAAACAGAAAAAGAAATATTTATTATAAAAGACCTGCAGCCGCCGCTAACAGCCATACACTCGCCCTGTGAAGGCGATATAATAAACAGCGATATACCTGTTTTTATATCAGCAGCAGATGAGCAGATAAAATCAATAAGTATTGCGCTTCAGCCGGCCGGATCAACCAGTATACATGTATATTATACCAACAGCGTAAATGTAACCGGATATGCATGTACTATACCATACAGCCGGATACTGCAGAATGATTATGATGTGGTATTAAAGGCAGAAGACAAACTNNACAAACTTGGGAATATTTCCCAAACAGCAGTGCACATACGGGCCGGAAACCCGGAACATGTACTAACCTACGGAAATGCAGAAAAAGATCATCATCATTACCGAAACCGGTATTTTCCCAAATGGGAACGCATCAAAAACCTTCTTGACGGCTGGGCACAGAAACATCAGATGAGTGAGTTTATACCATACGATAAATTGTTCCTTGCCGAACCCAAAGGCCTAAACCCGGATGTAAATGATTTTATCTTTGCAGCAGACTCGAAGGCCAATAAAATACGCGTGCTTGACGGAATGGGAAACCAGCTTTACACCATACAGAATTCCTCTTTGTACCCGAAAACCTTCGCGCACCTTGCAGACCCTGCAGATGTTGCCTTTACGCGCCGGGGCGATNNCTTGATCAGACCTTAAACCAGGCGCATTGTTTCAGGTATGACGGGCTTTATCTGTTCAGCCTTGGAAAAGGCGGAAGATTTATAACGGATATATTTTCCGGCACACCGCATTCCTGCAGCCCGTCGGCGCAGCCCGGGTGGTTTAAAAATCCCGAGAGCATTGCCTGTGATTATGACGGCAATGTATATATAGCGGATACCGGCAATAACCGCATCCAGATATTCGACAGCACCGGAAATTTTAAAAGCATAATAACAGATCTGAAAAGTCCCCGCGGAGTATATATTGTAAATAAAAACTTTGCGCCTGACCGGACAGAATATATACTGGCTGCCGATACCGGCAATAACCTGATAAAAAAATATTATCTGTCAGGAGAATACATAGGCGGGTTTAACGGACTTGATAATTCCGCGGCATTTGCAACGGAAATTCATTCTGAAAAAAACACACTGCTTGTAAATCCGGTAAAAACAGCCATGGATGAATACAACCGGCTGGTAGTGCTTGATGAAGTAAAAAAAGGCCACAATAGTTATAACCGCGTTCTGCGCTATGATTATTACGGTAATATTCTGACAATATTCAGTAATATCAGGCCCGATAACGGCGAATTTAAAAATTCTTCAGGCATAACATTCGATCGCCTGCGCTCTCATTTTTTACTTGGCGACAGTGCAAACAAAACTATTGAAAAAATTAAACTTACCATCAGGGAATATAACGATATTATAATGCCGGTTGCAAATATCAGGCTCACGCTTGAACGTAACAGCCAAGCGCATCATGTATTTGACCGGAAAAAAAGCGGAAAAGAAACGCTTGCCATATTCGGCGAAGCAAGCGACGCTTATTTTAATGAAGCAATAATTTCTTACGGCGCGGGAAATAATCCGCAGA
>DNNS01000136.1 GCA_003497555.1 Spirochaetia bacterium | reverse complement strand
AACGGCTATTTTCCAGGGAGTCGTCATGTATCCTGACACACATAAAATAAAATTGATACTTATTACCGGTTTTCTCGGTTCCGGCAAAACAACTTTTCTCAATCATATTCTGAAAAAATACGCATCACGGGCAGGAGTTATTGTCAATGATTTCGGCGCTCTCCCGGTTGATGCCGCTTTAATTAAAAATTCCGGGGTTGAAAACTCCCGTATATATGAACTTAATAACGGTTCTATTTTTTGTACCTGCCTGACAGGAGCATTGGGTCTGGCTCTGAAATTTTTTACCGGCTGCAAACCGGAATTTCTGTTTGTTGAAGCATCAGGTCTGGGAGACCCGTCATCCATAAAAAAAATTCTGCTTGATTTCCAGCTGCTTGATTATTTTTCAGTACAGATAATCTGCCTGGCAGATCCGGATAAAATACTTAAACTGCAGGGAATATTACCGGCCGTAAAAAGACAGATCACCTGCGCCTCCCAGGTGATTATCAATAAAACCGATCTTTACATAGAACACATTATCAAACAGGCGGAAGAATTTATTGCGGAAATCAATCCTGAAGCCAGGTGCCTGCGCTCAGAATACGGCCGGGTAGAATTACAATTTACACCAGCCAGACTCCCTGATGAAAATCTCAACTCATGCAACAGCGAAACATCGCGTCCGGGAATGATGATCATTAAACCTGAAAACACCGATATTAATGAACTTGAAAAACTTCTTTTTAAAATATTGCCGTATTGCCTGCGCATCAAAGGTTTTTTTTCCGGATTTTATTTTTCCGACTCCGGCGGGAAAATTATTAAAATCCGTACCGAAGATGATAAACCGCAGGGTATACAATTAATTTTCAATCCGGCAGATGGAATCATAATTAAAAAGACACTTGCAGATAATAAAATCCATGAGGAATGAAATGTATTACCCGAATTTTTATTTTTAAACATATTTGAAAAAGCATCATCTTTAGTGTAAATTATACTTTAAAAACGGATACAGCATGAAAAAAAACATTGTTTATAAAATATTAGAAAATCATCTCATGGCCGGCAAACCGGAACCTGATAATGAAATCGGAATAAAAATCGATCAAACCCTTACGCAGGATGCCACCGGCACTATGGCCTGCCTGCAGTTTGAAGCCATGGGAATAAACCGCGTTAAAACAGAACTATCGGTAAGTTATGTTGATCACAATACCTTACAGGAAGGCTTTGAAAATGCCGATGATCACCGCTACCTGAAAAGCGCTGCTGCCCGTTATGGTATTTATTTTTCACGGCCGGGAAACGGCATCTGTCATCAGGTGCACCTGGAACGTTTCGGCGTACCGGGTAAAACCCTGCTGGGAAGCGACAGCCACACACCCACCGGCGGCGCTCTTGGCATGATGGCAATAGGCGCCGGTGGTCTCGACATTGCCTCTGCCATGGCCGGAAACCTGTTTTATCTTACATGCCCCAGAGTGATAAAAATTGAACTTACCGGAAAACTGCGTAAATGGGTAAGCGCCAAAGATATTATTCTGCACATTCTTGGAATTCTTTCCACCAAAGGCAATGTTAATACCGTACTGGAATACGGCGGCGATGGAGTAAAAACCCTCACGGTTCCGGAGCGCGCCGTAATAACCAATATGGGAGCAGAAACCGGGGCTACTACCAGTATATTCCCTTCGGATGAAATTACCCGGATTTTTATGAAAGCCCAGAAACGCGAAAAAGAATGGTCAGTGCTTGAAGCCGATCATGATGCTCTATATGACCGGACTATTACACTTAATCTTAATGATATTGTTCCTATGGCAGCACTCCCCCACTCGCCCGGAAACATTGCCGGGGTAAAATCTCTGGCCGGTAAAAAAGTTAATCAGGTTGCCATAGGCAGTTGTACAAATTCTTCCCTGCGCGATTTGTTTATAGCCGGGAAAATTCTTTCCCGTGGAACCGTTCATCCTGATGTTTCCTGCATTGTGGCGCCGGGCTCAAGACAGGTTTTATCCATGATTTCTGAAAATGGAATTTTATCAGGCATGATCAGTTCAGGCGTCAGAATCATGGAAAATACCTGCGGATTCTGTATCGGAAACGGGCAGGCTCCTGAAAGCGGGGCAATATCGGTACGCACCAGTAACCGTAATTTTGAAGGCAGAAGCGGAACTCCGTCAGCCCAGGTGTATCTGGTCTCGCCCGAAAGTGCAGCCCTGGCTGCCCTGCACGGGTGTTTTGTAGATCCGCTTTCCATGCCTGAAGCTGATTATCCTGAATATTCCGCGCCGGAATATTTCGCAGTTGATGATCGCATGATCATTCCTCCTGCCCCGGACGCAAAAATCGAAATTATCCGCGGCCCCAACATCGGAGAACCTCCTAAAAACACACCGCTTCCGGAAACCGTCAGTGCCCAAATTATTATCAAAACCGGAGATAAAATAACAACCGACCATATTATGCCTGCAGGCGCTCGTCTCAAATACCGCTCCAATATAAAAAAATATTCGGAATTTGTATTTGAAATGATAGATTCCGGATTCTGGAAAAAAGCCCTGGCGCTTAAAGAAAAAGGACTGGCCGGAATAATATTAGCCGGGGAAAGTTACGGGCAGGGTTCAAGCCGCGAGCATGCAGCCATGTGCCCCATGTACCTTGGCATTAAAGCGGTAATTGCCAAATCATTTGAAAGAATACATGCCGCCAATCTGATTAATTTTGGCATTCTGCCTCTGGTTTTTGTCAACCCAAGCGACTATAACCGTCTGGATGCCAATGATGAAATCGTATTAAAAAATATTTCCAGGCAGATAACAGACGGGAAAATAATAATTACTAACACCAGTAAAAATATTTCTTTCAGCGTGCATATCTCTCTTTCAACGCGCCAGCAGAAAATCCTTTTAGCCGGAGGACTTCTTAATTATTCAGGAAAATAAAAACCGTTCAATGAAACTCCCCGAGGTAGAGCCTCGAGGAATTAAACCTGTTTGGATTAAATAAAATACATCTATTCTGTTGTTTCGAGATATTTCATCAGCTGTGACCTTCAGATCCAATTTGACTTTTTATTTGCCGGGTAATATAATTGGCTATACGTTGATGAAAAAAAAAGAATTAATTCCTTTCAATATTAATTCAATCAGAATTATGGTGCACCTGCTCTCCCATAATATTGTAAATGATGATGTGATTGAAGTTATCAGACAGTTAGAGCTTGAATATTTTTCCCTGCTTGATAAAAACCGTACAATGGAAGAAGGCCTGAATTTCGAAGAAAAAACCGGTCTGTTAAAATATTCAGCTTTGTATATTGAGAATATTCTAAAAACCGCGTCCCGGTATTCAGCTTCACGCTCCGACACTGACGTTTTTAATATTTCATATATACGAATCGATCTGGATGATTTTTCCTTATTAAATAACCGCTATGGTCACGAGTTAGGCGATATTGTACTGAAAAAAATTGCAGCTATTATCAGAGCCAATGCCAGGCCTACCGATTATTGCATGCGTTTCGGCGGAGAGGAATTCGATATTATTCTGCCGGCAACTTCCATAGAGGGGGCATCCAGCTATATCGAAAAAATCTTTGAAAAAATTCACAGTTATAAATTCAATAATAAAAAACAGCAGCTTTCGGTAACCGTATCCGCCGGACTTTCCACTATGCAGTTATCTTACCGTAAAATTAAAGATTTTGATAAAAAAAATTATCAAAAAATCAATAATCAGCTGCAGACCATGGCTGATAATGCCCTTTATGATGCAAAAAACAGCGGTAAAGACCGTTTTTATTTATATTCTCCGGATAAAAATTATCCTGCTATCAGAAAAGAATACATCAGTAAACCCAAAATCACACAGGCCTGATTATGTATAATATTGAATCCATTGCCTGCGGTGCAGGCACCTGCGGTATTTCCGCCGGAGTATATCAGCTACGTCAGATCATAGAAAATTTTATTAAAGAAAACAAATTATCCTGCCGTATCTATGACACCGGCTGTTCCGGCACCTGTTTTGAAGAGCCGGTGTTTTTTTTAAATACCGCTGATGGACAAACCCTGACTTTTATATCCTGCACACCAAAAAAAATTGAAAATATCTGCCGTAAATACCTGTTGGGAGAAAATATAAAAATTGATCCCGAATATACCGACTATTTTTGCGCTTCACCTTTTTTATCAAGACAGAAAAGAGTTGTACTTGCCGGCTGCGGTATTCTTAATCCGGAATCGCTTGACGATTACCGGCAAAAAGGCGGGTTTTCGGCATTTTTTAAGGCCTTAGAGCAAGAACCGGCACAAATAATCGAACAAATTAAAAAATCAGGCTTACGGGGCAGGGGCGGAGCCGGTTTCCCCACCGGAATAAAATGGGAGCTTGCCGCCCGTTCTTCCGGCTCAAAAAAATATCTGGTCTGTAATGNNGTCCTCGAAGGAGATCCCTTTTTACTTATTGAAGGAATGCTGATTGCTTCATATGCCATAGGCGCTGATGAAGGCTATATTTACTGCCGGGCGGAATATCCGCTGGCTCTCAAACGAATTAATAAGGCAATTATGCAGCTTGAAAAACAATCACTGCTTGGAAAAAATATCTGCGGAAAGAAACATAGTTTTTTTCTGCATGTTAAAGAAGGAGCAGGAGCCTTTGTCTGCGGAGAAGAAACAGCTCTTATGCATTCCATTGAAGGCAAACGGGGCATGCCTCGGCTGCGTCCGCCTTTTCCGGCGGAATCGGGAATTTTTGGCTGTCCTACCAATATTAATAATGTTGAAACATTAGCCAGTGTACCGTATATTATAACTAACGGCGCAGAGGCCTATTCCTCCATCGGTACGGAAAAAAGCAAGGGAACCAAGGTGTTTGCCTTAGCCGGCAAGGTAAAAAATACCGGCCTGGTGGAAGTTCCCATGGGCGTAACTTTACGAAGTATTATTTTTGAAATCGGCGGCGGAATAGCAAAAAACCGGAATTTCAAGGCAGTACAGATGGGCGGGCCTTCCGGCGGCTGTCTGCCTGAATGCCTCCTCGATACTCCGGTCGATTATGAAAAAATCATGGAAACCGGGGCAATTGTCGGCAGCGGCGGAATGATAGTTCTTGATGACAGAACCTGCATGGTTGATGTGGCAAAATATTTCCTGACTTTTACCCAGAATGAATCCTGCGGAAAATGTACTTACTGCCGGTTGGGGACAAGACGCATGAAAGAAATATTAGAAAAAATTTCCGAAGGCCGTGCGCTTATCGGTG
>DNNS01000199.1 GCA_003497555.1 Spirochaetia bacterium | reverse complement strand
CCACCGGCGAAACAATGGTACGTCATCAGATCAACATCACCGCGCTGCAGCATCCTGCTAACCCATTGCGCTGTGGAAAGACAGCCGGCGAGCGAATGCGTTTGATACCACTGGGTTTTGTCGTTTTTAAAGTTATTCCATCGGGCATGTTCTGAAATATAAAAACGAATGCGATCAGACCCGGTGATATTTGTTATGTCTTCGTGAATACTATTCATGATTCTTTCGTGTACTTCAGTAGCTATGCCATGATAGTAGGCATGATATACCATATAGTCAATTGAACTGCCGATTTTTTTCAGTATTGTTTGATGCCAATTTTTCCAGGAATCGTTTGTATAGCTTTTTGCAGACGTCGTGGCATGCGCCGCAAATTTGGCGCTTGGGTTCACCGCTCTTATTGCCGTTATTGCTTCCTTACATTTTTTAACGTACACCTCGATGGGAAATTGGTCTTTGAATTCCATCCAATCAAGTTCATTGCCGAGTTCCCATAGCAAAACGGGTACTGGCCTGGCTAAACCCAGTTCAATCCGTTTCTTTGCCCAATTTATACCGCCGTTTGGATTGCTTACGCCGTCACCGAGAAAAAACTCCGCAAGATCAGCGTGATCTTCTGCAGTGTCAAGAGCTAAATTAAGTGTCCAGGAAAAGCGTGCGTTTGAGTCGATTGAAAGTATGCTTTTGATCCATTCAATCGGTCCTACGGTAAGTTTTTGAGGCTTTTTAAGCATCCATTTTGCAAGCGGCTGTTCCTTTCGTTCTTCTATATGGCCTATTGCAAGTTTCCAGTGTATGTATTGCGATGCGGTGCCGGACATCCGGTTGAGAGGTAACGGCAAGCCTGCAAGCACATTGTTGATCTCACCAGGTATTTGAACAGTTCCGCTCTGCTGATCCCAAAGTATATTCGAGATACNNGTAATTATATCCGAACAGGAGTGGTGAAACCAAAGTTGCCGGATGATCGCAATATATACTGACTGACGCGGTTATTGGTAAATCCGCATCCGCAGCGAATATGCTGCTGAAAATGGCGAGAATCGTAATGTATATTTTGGTGTATTTCATAATTGGCTCCTTGCCGTAACTTGTTTGCTTATGACTCAACGGGCACGGCCTATTGTGTTTTGACCGACCGATAAAAAATAGGGTTCATGCATATCATCCATTAAAAACAATTACATTAATCGAATGTGGTGCAAGCTGTATATCAGCAAAGGATGATATTTCTTTTTTATTATAATTAACAGCACCCTTACCTTCGCCCATTTTACGCGCCGAAAGGAAATCTGACGATAATGAAATATGCAGATACGGAGGCGTATTGACGGCGGGCACGAAAGAGCCGATCGTATGCGCAGCAGCACTGCGGTTGATGAGTACGAGATATTTTTCCTTGCCTTCGTAAAAATATCCGCCGGTTACCGGCGAAATCTCTATCATTCCTCCTCCGGTTTTCTCTCCTTTATCCCCTTTAGTCTGCACGGGGAATTTGTTCACACCGGCGACGGTTATCGGCGCCAGCCGCCTAGTTTTGCAAACCGGATCCCGCAGAAGTTTTAATACATAAAATTCAGGCTTCAGAGTGAAACGTTCGTGGTCGGCAAAAACGCGTTCTTTTTTTTCATTACCCGGCATGTCGAGGAAATCCGGGATTTGATGGAGAGCACCGCAGTCGGCAAAAGCGGAAAGCAGCAGCTTCATCTGGAAATCGGCGATAAAGATCACATTGCCGAATGTTCCCAGAGGGCTTTCCCCGCCCATATTGCCGCGAGATGAGAATCCGCTCATATTCCATTCAGTTACCCAAAGTTCCTTGCCGGGAAATTTTTTTTTGTAATAGGCCATTGTCTTATCGAACAAGGCATCTGAGCTGGATAGCACATTTCCGTATGCTTCTTCCGGTGAAGGACCGAGCTTTGCATTTACATACGTATACATATGGACCGTAAGGGCATCGTGCCATATTTCCCGGGATATTATTTCGTTCCATTGAAGTTCTTCTTTTACGGCATTGTTCATTCCCGCCTGCCCTTCCTCTTCTGATTCCACGGCATCGAAGTGGTAGGCAATCGTCGTGGTTACCAGAGAGTATTTGGCATTGGGGAATATATCCCTGCCGGCAGCCCAATGCTGCTTGGCGATTTTAATATAAGATGAAGCATCAGGGAAGATAGTTTTATAAGCATTAAGATAATTTTCATTGCCGAGTTCGATATATTTCACTTCCAATCCCGCTTTCTTGATCGATGTGAGCCAGGCGCGATTATCCTCCGGCGTTATGGAAAAAATATTGAGTACAACTGAAAACGGTGTTTCCGTTTTTTCTATAAAAGTGAGAAACGCATCGGTAGTACATCCGCCAAGGAGCGAGAGATTTCCATTAAGTGACTTTATACGTTTTTCATGAGAAGCCGTAATACCGGTATATTCCTGGAGAAATCCCGTATGCCAGTTATACAGATTTCCCACAGTGCCTCCGGGAAAACGGATAAACTGTGAGCCGGATTCGATATAGCGTGCAATAAAATCAGGATGATTGTGCCGATAGGG
>DNNS01000197.1:263-3097 GCA_003497555.1 Spirochaetia bacterium | reverse complement strand
AGGGCAGTGGTTTGTTGGTCTTGTCGCAGAGTGCGTATTTTCATTATTTCGGGTGTACCTCCTGACATAACGACTTACTGCAAATTTATAAACAGCTGAATTATATTGTTGTTTTATTAAATTTACATTGTTTGGGGTTAGGTTAAATCATTTGTTTTATTGTTATAAAAAGTGTCTCAGATGGCTGATCCGGGTGATAATTCAGCGAAGCTCCAGGTAATTCAGCATTCATGGTTTTTTATCTTTATCCGGTGAACCGGTTTTTCTTTCAGAAAAAAATCGTACCTGTTTTTTTTTATGATCAAGCACAATTACTCTGCTTTTTTTATCAACAGCCAGATCAGGAACCGTTTCCGGGAGAAAATCATTTTGACCTGCAACCAGAGCCAGAAGCTTGCCGTCGGAGGAATATTTTTTAATGCGTAACAGGCCTTTTTCAACAGTATAAAGTTCATTGCCATGAAAAATCATGCGGCTGGGGTTACAGCATCCGGTAAAGGCTTCGATATTAAAACCGCTTGTGCCCCATGACGATATTTTTTCCCCGTTTTTGTAATGAAAAATTATACGGCGGCCTGGATTTACAAAGTAAAAATTTCCCCGCTGATCCGAGGTACAGGCAAAATATCTGCTGGGCAGAATAAATTTTAATCCGTCATTTTTACCTATAACCGACAGCAGTTTTTCGTTTTCACTGAAGCGCCAGATTTGAGATTCTCCGTAATCGGCAAGATAGTATTCCCCGGCTGAAGCAGCTATGGAAATAATATCGGAATATTTTGATCCGGTTGAGAAATGCCTGGTTGTGCCCAAAACCGTATTGCTGGTCAGAATATAAGACGAAAATGCCAGGTATAAATCCGGGGCTGCATAGGAAATAGCTGTTATTTTTTCAGTAAAGTAAATTTCTGATTTTTTTTTCATATCCGGAGTAAAGGTGTAAAGAATATTGCCGGCTGTTATATAAATTAATTCATCTGCACAGATAAGTTCTGCACCGGCCGGCATTGTATGATTTTGCTCTTCTTGATATGTAAGCAGTTCGGAGTTTATATTGGTAAATGCCGATACATCATATTTCCAGGGATTTTTTTCAGGAGGCGTGCAGCTAAAAAACAGTATCAATAGAAGGAATATAATTATTTTTTTCATTTTTTTTCTTTTATATCGTAGCAGCGCATCATAGTAAAATCACGAACCAGAAGTCTTCCTCCGGCCAAAGCCATGGGCGCCCAGGCTTCCCTGCCGTCAAGAATTTTGGCCTGCCCCAGTATATTAAAATTTACCGGATCTGCCGAAACCATGGTAAGAATTCCATTATCGTCAAGTACGAATATTTTATCATCAACCGTGAAAAAAGGCCCGAGTCCGAACCGGTATTCACCGCTGGTCCAGCGTACTTTACCGCCGGTATCCATGCAGATTAGCTGTTTTCTGGATGCTCCGGAATCAGCCGGATTTACCGTAAAAAGATGGTTATTATAAAAAACCGGAGTATGTTGTTCGCAGGCAAATACTGATTTGGGAATTTCAGCCAGACGGTTTATAGAAAAATCCCTGTTGATAATAAAAATAGCGCTTCCGGCACCGTATCCGGCAGTGAGAATGATTTTATTGGCAGAAAACTGTACTGCGCTGGGAGATACTACCTTGTGATTCCACAAAGTTGTCTCCCAGAGTAAAGTGCCATTTTCATCGGTTCCGATAAAAGCGCCCCCGGCACACCATGTATATACTTTTTTATTGTTAATATTCATGGGTATAACCGAAGCATGGGACATTACATATTTTTGGGGATTTGGAGTTTTCCAGCGTATTTTCCCGGTTTTTAGTTCAACTCCGATTAAAAGTGCATCTCCGCCGGGTGCAATAATTGCAAGTTCATTGTCGAGGAGCGGACATTGCCCCGTATACCATAAAGGCACCTCGCTTTTATATTCTTTCGCCAAATCAATTCCCCAAAGAAAATCGCCGTTTTTGGCATTAACACACATAACATGGCATTTGGGTCCTATGGTTACGCAATAATTTCCGCTGACCGCCGGAACCGTGCGCGACATGCCGTGATTTCTTTTTATAGATACTTTGTATGCCCTGCGCCAGATTTCTTTGCCGTTATCCATGGAAAAAACCCTTAGTTGATCCTGACGCATAGCTGAATTATAATCGAGTATATAGGCAGCGCCATGGGCAATCGCTGCTCCGGCATAACCTTCACCAAGAGAAATTTCCCATAATAATTTGATATTACTTTTATTCAGCCGGCTGATAATACCATTTTCCCGGCTTATATTATCGTGTGCTTTGCCGCGGAAACCGGGCCAGGATTCTTTTAATTCATCAGAAAAGGAACCGTCATATTTGTTGAAAATTCCGGTTAAATCGGTTTTTTCAATAGAGGCTTCTCTTTTTTCTATGTTAGCCGGATCGATAGTGCGCAGAAAGGTCCGGGTTTCATTATTATTCAGAAGTTTCCATAATAACACGGACCAAATGACCGCAAATATCCATGGTATTACAATAGTTATCTTAGGGAAAATACTATTTTTAATAAATTTCATAGTGAACTATACAATTAATAACAGATAATTCGTTAAAAGTTTTAAAAAGTCCCAGTTTTTTTGCTGAAAACCGCGGTAAATTCTCCCAAGTAAGTGTTTCAGTGTTAATCAAAAGTTTGTGGTTTATTACGTCTTATAACCGGTTTAATCGTTTTTTTTCCATCAGAAAAGGTACGTCTATTTTTACATTATAACATTAAGAATGAAATTTTCATAAAAAATTATTGAAGCCCAAATACTCTGAATGGGCGTGATTTTTTTTCTTGGGTACGC
>DNNS01000197.1:0-152 GCA_003497555.1 Spirochaetia bacterium | reverse complement strand
CCCACTCTGAATTTGACAATTGAATGATAGTTTAGTATAATTTTAAGCACTATCAATATCAGATAGGGAGGTATTTTATGAAAATCAGAGTATTAATTGCTTGTTCGGTCATTTTTACATCGCTTGTTTTTGCTCAAACAGAAGTTGGTTTT
>DNNS01000326.1 GCA_003497555.1 Spirochaetia bacterium | reverse complement strand
CTGCCGCAATCCGGATCGCATTATGTGGGTATTGATGAACGAAAAACAATACAATTATTAATGGACCATTTGACTGAACAGAACTGCCGGAACATAGTTTTTTTTACTTTTATATCCGAAGGCTTTGTTTTAGAGCGGGTACGTGAACTGGTAGCAGATCTGCGGGCGCGTGATCTGCAGGTCAATCAGCAGTGGATATACGGGTATTCCTGCGCAAAAGACCGTCTGGATTCGGGAATTTGCGCTCAATCCGCAAAACGGGTAAACAGAAAAACCGGGCTCAGTCTGCATTCTCATATACAGGCTTATATTCGCAGGATGCGTTATTTCGGATTTCCGGACGCGGTGATCTTCTCTACTGACCGGCAGGCTGTTTTATTTATGCAGGCCGCAGCTGCAGCAGGGATTCGCATACCGGAAGACGTGGCTGTAGCGGGAATCGATGATAGTCAGATAGCTTATGATGTAAGCGAGCAGGAGCTGTGTGCGCGGCTGACTACGATCCGCCAGAATTTCCGGGAAATCGGCCGGTCCGCTGTACGGCTGCTTAATGTAGTATGCAGGAACCCGGACAGCAGCCGGGAGATGTTGATTGATCCTCTGTTAATAGTAAGAGCCTCGACTTTAAAACAATCATCCGGCTGCTTCGTCCCGGCGGATATTAATTTCCGCAGTGAAATCACCGCCTGGCTGGAAGATCATTATGCTGACGAGCATATTCTGCAGCAGCTGACTGAGCGTTTTGAGTTGAACAAGGCCTATTTTCTGATAAAATGCAAAAAATTATTCGGAGTAAATTTTATTCGCCTGCTCAATGATGTGCGGATCCGAAAGTCTTTATATTATCTCGGGCATACTGATCAGAACATTACTGAAATTTATACTGCAGCCGGTTATAATTCTTATCAGAATTTCAACCGTGAATTTAAAAAGCGCCTGGGTAAACCGCCCTATCGGTATAAAAAGCTGTCAGGAGTTCGCCGGATTGCATATTAGAATTTTTTAATTTTTTTTATTAGAATTTTTCAGGCATCAATAGCTNNGAGTTTTACCCGGGCCGATATTTTGAATATATTGACTCCGGCTATAGGCAGTGCAACATACCTGCCGTATCCGGGGTTTTATCCCGGGCAACAAGGAGCGCAACCTATGACCAGACAATGGATTTTTGAACGAATCAGTAAAAAGACTATTATTAATTTATCTGGAATTACGGGATTGTTTTTATGGAAATATTGTAAACGATTACATATCTGTTAAATGAGGAAGTCGTATGGCAAAAAATGGCATTCCGCAGACGAGTATTAATTAATATGAATAGACGGTTATTGCAGAAAAGTGCCAAAAAGAGTTTTTTTGCCCTTTTTTCAAGCATATTCCGGAGTAAAAAATCGTCTTTCTGCTTTAACCGTTCAATCGTTTTAATTAAAATTTAATGACGTTTGCCGTCAAACGTCTATTTACCAGGGGGGGGTATTATGAAAATTAAAAACAAATTGGCTGTTGCTATTTGCCTGATTTTTGTATCACAAACTCTTATGAGTGTAAGCACAAATCTTACAGTTGTCTGGCCTTTTGAAACCCTGGATTATTCGGTACCTGCTCAGGTCATTAATGCAGGGAAATCCAATGATCAGCAGATTAAGGACGGATTTATAAATGTTACGTGGTATGGGGCTGACCCATCAGGTGTTTCTGATTCAACAACAGCGTTCCAGAACGCAGTAAATGACAGCAGGGAGTATAGATATACGCTTTATATCCCGACAGGTACATATCTTATCTCTGACACCATTGACTGCATGCAGAAAGTTTACAGGCATCCATATAACAGCAACTGGATGATCGGAGCAAACAAACCGATTGTTATAATGGGTCAATACAGGGAAGATGGTAAAAAACCTGTACTCAAATTAAAAACAAATTCATCAGGATTTAACGATACAAATAATTTAAAGCCTCTTATGCAAATTTGGGCGCAGACTATAAATATTTCACCAACTAATGTACCGAGTACAAGCATAACAACTGAACAGGCAAATATAAGTTTTAATAACAAACTGATTAACGTAATGATAGATATTAATTCAGCGGGATCTTCTGGTGCATGCGGTATCAGAAACGCATCCGCGCAGGGAACGAGTATAGAGGATATAATTGTAATCGCATCAAACGGATTTGCAGGTTTTTACAATATGCCCGGCCCGAGCGGAGGATATTATAACATAGCAGTGTATGGCGGCAAGTATGGTATTTACGCGAAATATGCTGAAAGATCAACTATTGCAGGGGCCGTTTTCGAGTATCAAACTGAAGCAGCCATTTATGAAATGTGCATGGGGTACTGCCTTATAGGATTCCGCATTGTCACATTGTCTGGAAATGCTGTTAAATGCCCTTACAATTACGGATGGAAGGATTCAGGACCTATTCTTGTTGACGGAAGCATCACTATGGCGAATGGAGGCAGAGCAATAGATAATCTCCAGGGGTTTACTACATACGTTAAGAATGTTTATTTTTACAATGCCGGAGAAATTATTAAAAGCGGTATAGATCCGATAGTTTCCGGAATAATAAACAAATGGTGCAAAATTGAAGAATATTCATATGCCCAGAAAGATAATGAAAACGATACCAATCACGGACCGGCAACAAACTGCAGTGATGGAATAATCGGAGACAATACCCTTTGCAAAATTATAGACAATTGCCTTGTTCCGCCTGCTGATCTTGTGTCAAGGCATATTTGGGATGAAACTTCATTTCCTCATTACGGTATGAAGAGCATAATAAATGTGCAAAAAGACCTGGGCGCAAAAGGCGATGGGGCATCAGATGACACTGCTGCACTGCAGAATGCTTTTACCAATTACAGATACGTGTTTATTCCCAGAGGTAAATACAAAATAAGAAATCAGCTGATCCTTGGTAAAAATACCCGGGTAATAGGCGCCGGCTCAGTATACTCCCTGATATGCCCTGATACAAATTACTGGAAACCATCAGAATATATACCTTTAATTGCTACAGAGGATTCCGCAGCAGGCGACGCAGCGCTTGCCTATATAGGCATACAGCTGCCCAGTCAATTTACAAATATCATACGCTTCGGCGCAATTGACTGGAGAGTTGGCAGAAATTCGATTATTCGAAGCATAAAGTACAGCGCTATAGACTGGACAGCCATAGACGCTACCAATTATTTCATTATTTACAGAGTAACCGGCAGCGGCGGCGGAAAATTTTTCGGAATTGAGGCAGGTATGCTGCGGCATTCTTATCATCCTGATCATAGGGGTTTTCTTGCAGAAAATACGCGTGAACCCCTGAATCTGTATTCGTTAAACGTTGAAAGAAACCAGGGTGATTATCAGGCGGAGTTCAATAACTGCAAGAATATACAGGTTTACTTTTCAAAGAGTGAAAATAACAGGCCGTTTTTAATGATAACAAACTGTAAAAATATTTCCGTATTTGGTTATGGCGGAAATGGCTGCCCGTGGACTAACCGAGCATGTATAGAAGTGTTTAACAGCGATCATATTACATTAGGAGGTATTGTGCCGTTTTGTCCCACATCTCCATATGATGTGTTATATCCCTTGGATCCGGGTGCAGGCTATAAAATCGATCCGCTAATGGATTACAGCGTTACGGAAAATTATTTTGGCAATATAAATCAGCTTGTCAAAAAAGTTCCTGCAGGCATATTAAAACGTGGCAATTCAGTTACATCTACACCGAATGTTCTACCTCTGTTATCCGATAACTTTTCTATGGTAATACCCGGATATATTTTAGAAACAGGAATTTCTTTATCAGACGGAAAACTTATATGTACAGATACATCTGCTACGCGCAACGTAAAATGGGGAGATCCGGATATGTCCTGTATTAAAACAGAATGCACTATTAAAGTGGA
>DNNS01000708.1 GCA_003497555.1 Spirochaetia bacterium | reverse complement strand
AAAAAATCATTATATTTAAAAGAGAAATAATTTGCCTGTAATTTATTCAATTAACAGCAATTTCATACAGCCGGCCTGAAGTCTTGCAGGTTAAAGCGCATGTAAAAAATGGAGTAATCTGTGGACAATCGTAAAAACAGCAAAAATGAAGAAAGACGAAAACGTGTCGAAAAAGTGGTAAAACAACTGGAAAGCCAGCTTACTCCTCAGCAAAAAAGAAAAAGAAAAAACACCAGACAATCCGGCTCTCGTATCGGCCTGGTAATAATAATTGTTCTCATTGTCCTTACCTTAATGCAGATGACTTCGAGCGATTCAAAAACCATTGCCCAACTCGCCTATTCCTCATTTCTTGATGAAGTTTCACGCGGTAATATTACAGAAGTAAGTATTGTCAATTACCGTAAAATTCAGGGAAAGCTCCGTTCCGGTGAAAAAAATCAGACTGCTTTTGAAACTGTTATTCCTTATGATGATCCGGCGCTTATTCAATCCCTGCGCCAGTATGGAGTAAAAATCGAGGGTATAANNCAATTCTCATTGTTTTCTGGATTTTTATTTCCCGGCAAATGCAGGGTCCCGGAAACCGCGCCATGTCTTTTGGTAAAACCAGAGCCAAGATGTTTAATGAAGAAGACACCAAAGAAACATTTAATGATGTAGAAGGCTGCCGCGAAGCCAAGGAAGATCTGCAGGAAATAATAGCATTTTTAAAAGAACCGAAAAAATTTACTGATCTGGGCGCACGTATTCCCAAGGGGGTTCTGCTCATGGGCCCTCCCGGTACCGGAAAAACCTTATTGGCTAAAGCTGTAGCCGGAGAAGCCAAAGTTCCGTTTTTTCACATGTCCGGATCCGAATTTGTCGAAATGTTTGTCGGAGTCGGAGCNNGGTTCTGATTTTGTGGAAATGTTTGTCGGAGTCGGAGCTTCCCGGGTGCGTGATCTTTTTGAACAGGGCAGAAAAAACGCGCCTTGTATTATTTTTATTGATGAACTTGATGCCGTAGGCCGTTCGCGGGGAGCAGGTTACGGCGGAGGTCATGACGAACGCGAACAAACCCTGAATCAAATGCTGGTTGAAATGGATGGTTTTGATACTACCGAAGCAGTCATTATAATGGCTGCTACCAACCGCCCTGATGTACTTGACCCGGCTCTGCTCAGGCCCGGCCGTTTCGACCGGCAGGTTATCATTGACCTGCCGGATGTTGCCGGCAGGGAAGGCATTTTAAAAATTCACGCCCGTAAGGTAAAGCTTGATGTTGCTGCCGAGCTTTCCAATATAGCCCGCGGTACTCCGGGATTTTCCGGTGCCGATCTTGCCAACTTGATCAATGAAGCTGCACTGCTGACCGGCAGGCGTAATAAACTCATCATTTCCATGTCCGAGCTGGAAGAAGCCAAAGACAAGGTCATGATGGGTCCGGAACGCCGCAGTATGATCATCAGCGAAAGCGAAAAGAAAAATACCGCCTTTCACGAAGCCGGTCATGCGCTCGTTAGTCTGCTGACTCCTCAGGCTGATTTTTTACACAAGGTCAGTATTATTCCCCGCGGCCGCGCTCTCGGCCTTACCCAGTCGTTGCCCGACGACGGTTCGCATACCATGTCTAAAAACGAACTTGAAGCCCGCCTCAGGGTGCTGATGGCAGGACGGGTTGCTGAAGAAATTTTTATCGGTGATTATTCCAACGGAGCAGCTAATGATATTGAACGCGCTACCCGCATCGCTCGGGCCATGGTCTGCGAATGGGGCATGAGCAGTCTCGGGCCGGTGGCCTACGGGCAGAAAGAAGAGCCGATCTTTATCGGAAAAGAAATAGCCAGGCATAAAGACTATTCGGAAGAAAAAGCCCGGAGCATTGATGATGAAGTTGACAAAATTATTTTATCGGCGTATGCTGATGTAAAAAAACTTTTAACCAGGGAAAAAAACCGTCTGAAACGCCTGGCTGAAGCCCTGCTGGAAAAAGAAGTCATGAATTCCCATGAAATCGGCACGCTGCTTGGTATAAAAATAAAAGAACAGGAAGATCTGCGTAAAACCGCTTCTCCGTTTAAATCCACGGTTCCGGCAGAAGAATCCCCAGCTGCGCCTGTTACAGAAAAAATATGATAAAGTTAAAAATTTTTATTCAGGAGAAAAAACATGCCGACCTATGAATACCGTTGTGAATCCTGCAGCAATGAATTTGAAGTTTTTCAGTCAATTAATTCCGCTCCGGAAATCGAATGCCCCTCCTGTAAAACTATTGCCCGCCGCAAGATCAGTCTGGGAGCCGGTATAATTTTCCGCGGATCCGGATTCCACAATACCGATTATAAAAACTCCAAAAACGAAAAAAAAGAAAAAAAGGAAAATTCCGCCAAAGAAGCCTGCAGCGGGTGCAAGGCCAAATCAGAATGCCCGGCTGCTGCAGCCGCTGCCAAGTAACCAGGTTTCCCGCCAGGAAAAATTAAATGCCGGGAACCGAGCCTCTTCAATTATCATCAACAGACACAGCTAAAAAAGCCGCACAGGTAATCAGCCGCATGGATCTTTTTTTAAACAAGGTTACCGGCATTTTTTTTTCTTTAGCCAAACAGGGGCGTATTGCCGACGACGAAAGAAAAGAGCTGGAAAGACGGGTTAAACAATATGAATATGACCGGCAGGCTATTTCCGATCACCTGCGCACCGGCATTAACAACGCGCTTGATCTGTCTAACCTCAAACAGTTTATCAGTAATGACACTCAGCCTCTGCTTGATTTTCTTTCGGAACAGAGCGCTCTGAAAGTTGCAGATAAACAAAGCGCAGAAGTAATTACCGCTACCCGCGGACTCACCGCTGAAATTTTAGATGAAATAAACCAGTTGTCCGATAAATGGGATGCCGGAAGTAAAAAAAATAAAAACTCCGGATCGCTTTCGCTGATCGGAAATTCCGGAGAGCAGCGAGAAATGTCGCCGGATGAAAAATTATTAGCCGGTTTTTATCCCCTTGACAATGAAGACAAGTTCAGGGGTATGGAAAAACTGGAACGCAGGCACGGCAAGGAATGGATTAACCGCAAACTGTCATCTCTCGGCCTCAAACCGGATTTTACCGCCTACAAGTCATGGCGCAATTCCAAAGCGGCTTCCAACATGTCCATGGCCGGAATACCGGAACTGCAAAAAGAAAACAAACTGTGCCACCGCGATTTTCTGGGGCACTTTCTGGAACCGGTTCTGGAAATTTATTCCAAGCTGCAGAAACTGGACAGCCTAAAAAAAATTACAGCCGCCGGCGCTGCCGGAAGACAAATCAGTGAAATGCGCAAGCAATTAGGCGAGATCATGATTGCGCTGAAAAATAATTTACCGAATAACGCAGCCGAACAATATCTTGCAATTGAAAAAGTTCAGCAGATCTACGCTTTTNNACCTTTCCGATACCATACCCGATATTGAAAAAGCGATTATGTCGTTATACGGTAATGATATTAAAGAAGAAATGCATTCCCTGTTTGTGCGCTGGCTTACTCCTGCCTGGCGCCGATTTATGCGCTATAAAAACGCCCTTTAATCACCATTTTTTGAATATAAAAAAAACCGCTGCCATAATGCAGATAAATCCGGCTAAATAATTCCAGCGAAATTCCTCTTTGAGAAAAAATACTGAAAACAGGGAAAAAATAATCAGGGTGATAACTTCCTGTATGGTTTTAAGCTGATAAACGCTGAAAACACCATGCCCCAGGCGGTTGGCAGGTACCTGAAAACAATATTCCGCAAATGCAATGATCCAGCTGACCAAAATTACTTTCCATAAACTGTAATGTTTATATTTAAGATGTCCGTACCAGGCTATGGTCATAAATACATTGGAAATGACAAGAAGAATAATTGTGCGCATTATTATTTCCTGAAAAAGACTGAACTCTGTTATTTAGTATACAATATTTAATGAAAATATCTTTCTGTCATCCACGACTATATCGCTGTTTTATTCCTGAACCGATCAGCCTGGTTGATAAATCAAGCTGGAAACGGAGATATAAATGCATTTAACCACGTAATGATTTAATGCAATAATCTGAATTTCCGCCATGTCCCGGAAAGTACCTTGCCGTAAGCGTAACTGAATGTACCTTTGCCGTGAAATTTATTGTTTTTCCATTCTCCTTCATATTTGCTTCCGTTTGCAAAAGAAAAAATTCCGTATCCGTGTTTTTTATTATTCTTCCATTCGCCTTCATATTTATTGCCGTTCATATAATACATTGTACCACGCCCATACAATTTATTATTACAAAAATTTCCTTCAAATTTACTTCCAGCCCATTTGCCGGTTTTATAATAAAAAATACCTTTACCGTTAAACCTGTTCTTCTGAAAATCTCCCGTATACCTGTCTCCATTTTTATAAATCAACTCTCCACTGCCATAAAACTTGTTATATCTGAAACCGCCTTTATAAACAGAGCCTTTCCATCTGCCTGAACCGAAGTACAAATTTCCTTCGCCATAAAGATAATTGTTCCTGAAGCTGCCTTCATAGATAAATCCCTTATATGGCCAGAAATTATAAAAAAATTTCCCGTTCCCGTTCATACGAAAATTTTTCCATTCTCCGATATATTTCGAGCCGCTTAAATACACCCATGTACCTGAACCGGTACAGCGGTTTCCGGTTTTTACTTTTACCCTGAGCCAGAAGACTGAAAAGAGCAAATTGTTGGCAAAAGCGGTATTGCAGACAAGAGTCAGAAATGCCAGATAAATAAGCGCTGAGAAAAAACGGTTTCCCTTTCTGAAAAAATTCACTTGCCTCTCCCGGCTTTTTCGGCAGCATCAATATTTTTAATAAGTTTGTCATAAACCGGCACTGTGCCCGGGCATAAAAGATACATGGCGGCCAGAAATTGTCTTTCGTCGGGTGTTCTTGAATCTTCGCCGACAAGAAAATCATAATCCAGAGCATCCTTTAATTTTATGCACAGCATTTTCTTCTGAAGAGTGTAATCTACATCATCCATTTTTTTTATTTCGTCAAGTAAATTCCCGACATTTTTCATCATTATTTTTCTGTACCTGCGTTTAATTCCAGGAAGTGCGGAAGCAATATAATCATCAACCGGATAAATAAAGAGATGCCTGAAATCGTTCCAGTGATCATCCGGGCAGGTACGCACCTCATCAAAATATCCAAGCCATTCATCACTGACAAATGCCTGCCCCACATTAGCTGAATTTTCAAGGTCTTGCGGCGGAACAAGACAGCATCTGAAATCTTTTAAAATATATTTTTGACCGGAAGAAAGAATTTTATCAACCTGCCCCTTTAAATCCGCGAGCGCAGCCGTACCCTTTTGCCCGAAAATACCGATTACATGGGTTATGTCAATATCTCTACGCTCGGCAGTACTAATCGAAGCTGTTTCTACGTGTGCAATATCGCCTGTATAAAAAAAATCAGGATTTGCATGACAGCGTATGCATTGTGAGTTTTTAATATTAATTTTTTTTGCTGCCCAGACCGAGTTTTTAATAATCTCGGATTCCCTGCGCCGCATATTAAACAGCATTACCTGAAAATCCTTCGGAACTGTAAGTCCTTTATTCAAATATTCAAGCAGTTTTATATATGCGGCTTTTATTTCTGCTGTTTCATTAAAAATGGCATTGGTATTGAGTTGAAACACAGGCAGACCCATTGCCTCGATTGTTAGCGCAAGATCTCGTAATGCATTTGCCTGCTCTCTGGTCAGATTAAGACCGTTAATAATATTGACAGCAGATGATTTTAAAACCAGAAATCCAAGTCCATTAAGCTCATTCTCCCAGTCATTAATTTCCTGTTTTGAAATTTTTTTTTCAGCAGAAACAAACAATATTACAGCAGTGAAAATAATCAGTAAAATAAAATTTATTTTAAATTTCATTGTTAATCTGCAATCTGAAGTTTTTTATACCCATACGCCTTCAATCTGATACTGGCAGAAGGGACATTTTCCACGTTTGACAATATTTTTTATTATTGAAAAATTCAGGCGTTCAATAACGGTTTTACCGCATCCCGGACACATTGTATTACTTTCATCATGGCCCGGCAGGTTGCCAATATATACGTGCTTGATACCTGCGCTTTTAGCAATTGAATAAGCCTTTTTAATTGTACTGATAGGGGTTGGAGGCAGTTCGGAAAGTATGTGTTTCGGCTCAAACCTGGTAAAATGCAAGGGAACATTAACACCGACTTCTTCAGCAAGCCATGAACACATTTCTGTAACTGTACTCATATTATCATTTAATGTCGGAACAAGCAGATTGACTATTTCAAACCAAATCCTGTTTTTCGATTCCGCCAGCTGCTTTAGGGACCTTTTTATATGCTCAAGCCCGCAGCCGATGTATTTCTGATAAAAATTTTCATCAAAGCCCTTTAGTCCAAACACAAAGGCGTCGATTAATTCAATAAGCTCGCCGAGGGGCTTATCGTTAATATATCCTGCCGTAACGCATACGGTTTTTAGTTTTTCCTTTTTTGCAAGTCTGGCTATAGCTTTGACATATTCAAAGTAGATTGTGGGTTCAGTATAGAAAAAATTAATCGACTGTATGCTAAATTTTTTTGCTTTTTTTATAACTTCTTCAGGACTGAGAATGAAATTTTTTACATTTTCGGGTCCGGTCTGGCTGTATTGCCAATTCTGGCAGAACTGGCAGGAGAGGTTGCAGCCTGACGTTGCAATACTGAAAGCGCTTATACCCGGATAAAAATGATATAAGGGAGATTTTTCTATTGTATCCTGGGCTATAATCGCAGGAAGACCGTATACCAGGGAATAATGCACGCCATTTCTGTTGCCTCTTGAATAACATAATCCATTCTGCCCTGGCGATAGTATACATTTGTTGGGGCATAATAAACACCTAATTTTATTATCAGAAAGACTTTCCCAATGTTCTGCCTGTATTTGCCCGGAATAGCCGGAGGCGGGAATAGTCTGCGGCAACAGAAATTTATTATAAAGAGCAAGGCCGGCATTAAAACGGAATAAATATCTTAGAAATTTTTTTCTTGATAAAGAGATTTTCATTACTTTGCCAATATTATTTTTTTCATTGTTCCCTTGATTATAGAATAAAATAAAAATCAAATTTTGTCAAAAAAAAATTTAACCGTGTTATTTAACCGCTGTCCCGCCACAAAGAGAATCTGATGTTCAGTACATTAGGACGCCTCTTGCGCGTGGATTGCTTGTGCGTTTGCTGCTCTGCGGTTATTTATTTTTTCTTTTATTATTCTAAAATCTGAGCATATACGTCTATTCACCACATTACATAACGATAAGGGTCCCCCTGCTTGCGGTTTTTTTCAAGAGGAAATAAAACCGTGTCATAAGGCTGATCTGCCGGGCTGATTCGAACTGGCCATTTGGTAAGGCCGCCGAATCCGCCTTCATTATAAACACAGACTGCAATTACATTATTTTTGCCGCGTAGTAGTCCGGACGGGTTTTTATAATTTCTGAATGCCTGATAATAATTTTTGGAACCTGCGGTTTTTTTTGAAGTAGTTCCAATCAGGCTGCCGTTAAGCCATACCGTATCTTCACCGGCTATGGCTCCGATTTCCAGATACAGATCGGATTTAAGATATTTTTCAGGAATATCCAGATGCAGTCTGTACCAGGCATTACCATTATAGGAAGTGTGCGGAGGACCAGGAAGCGCCGGATTTTCGCTGGTTATTCCCTGGGATTCCCAGCTTTTACCGGTTTTCAGTCTTTTCCAGTTATTATCATTAAATGCCGGCTGAAACCATTCGGTTTTAATCCCGGCGTTTTCAGGATCAATTTCAAAAAGCCATTCACGCTGCGAAATTTCAAGACCGTTCCAATAAAGATTTAGCCGGCTGTCAAGAGCAACTGATAATGAAGTGAAAAGATTGGCCCAGAAGCGGTATACTTTGCCGAAGCTGCGTTCATTTTCATGCTGATCCGGATTAAGCTGACAAATAATAATTTTCCCCTGCCCGGCAGGAATTTCCGCAAGCAGACCGGAGAGCATGATTTTACCGGAACCGGCTTTTCTGATCAGCGGTATTTCATCCCTGAAAAATTTAAAGTACATATCTTCAGAGGTGATTCCGTTTAACAATTTATTTTGTTTCTCTTCGGCGCTGAGTATTACTTTAAAAATTTTTTCTTTTCTTTCCAGCGCTTTACCTGCCATGATCTTTCCGGGAAGCCAGGAAAGATCGGAATTTTCATCCGGCCATAATACAAGCATGGTTTTACCCTGCCTGATGACAAAGTCATTAAGCCATTTTTTCTTTTTATCCAGTTCATTTTCCGAGGCATCAACAATCAATACTCCGGCATTTTCCGGCAGGTCAGTAATTCTGACCTGCATACGTTTCAGGAAAGATGAATTTTCCGGTTTGCCTGCATAAACAGCAGATTTATACTGCACCGGAGAAA
>DNNS01000630.1 GCA_003497555.1 Spirochaetia bacterium | reverse complement strand
TTGCACAAAAACTTGCAGGTACCTTGTCCTCAACAGGAACACCTTCGGTTTTTCTGCACCCTGGAGAATCCGAACATGGCGACCTGGGTGTAATTACATCTTCCGATCTGCTGATGGTATTTTCCAACAGCGGTAAAACCAGGGAAATTGCCGAAATGATTGTTCTCGCACGCAGACTGGGTCTGAAAAAGGTAATTGCCGTTACATCGCATGCCGAGTCCCCGATACGAAGTTTAAGCGATATTATTCTTGATATCGGGCCAATAAGCGAACCCTGCCCTCTTGGTCTGACTCCCACAGCTTCTACGGCAGCCATGCTGGCGCTGGGTGATGCTCTTGCTCTTATAACCATGGAAGCGCGGGGTTTTACCAGAAAAGATTACGGCTTGCGCCACCACGGCGGTTATCTTGGTTCAATAGCCAACCGCTGACGGGTGCAAATTTATTTCTNNCCAAGAAAAAAAATCATACCCACCGCTGACTGACTGCCGAAAAAACTAAAACGTTTATCTTGAGTATATTGAAAACAATGACGGATCTGTATTCTGCATCTCCGGATCCCGTCCTCCGCCCCCGCTATGCGATGAGTAAATCATACTGTCATAAAGTCCAAAACGGTTAAAAAGCGTATCATCAAGCCTCGGCATTTCTGTGCTGGAATACGGGAAATATACTACTGCGTCATTTTTTATAGAAAGTTCTGTTACCCTGGGAATCACAAATGATTTCTGGGAACTGGAAACATGTCTGGAAAAAATGGAAAGCCGGTTTTCGGGTTTATCAGGTCCGAAACCGGTAAATCGATCGGTATGGATAATACTCTCAATGCGGTCATCGGAAAGTTTCCAGGGAATTATGTACATAGGTTTCATAAACTGGATAAAAATCACCAGTTCGTCTTTATTATCTTCAATACGGTTCAGCTGGGAAATAACCAGCTTTTTCCATTGCCGATCAACAGGAAATTTTACCAGATGCTGGCCGATAAAAACAGGTTCAACTTCCATCAGTTCCACACCGTCTTTCCCGTAACATTCGGCGGGAATACCGAGTTCGCGCATTTTATTGACCAGGATCATATAGGGAAGCGTTTCTTTCTGGAAGTCTTTCATAATAGGCGGATATAATTTCTTTATTTCAGATTCGACTTTTTCATCATTGGAATTTTTACCTTGAATGTAACTGTTTATAAGCGTGGATGATGCCGCCGGCAGATCAATGAAAATTCTGCTGATATTTTTAACGCTGTATATCATGGGAAGCAGGATAGCGACATCTACCGCCACAAAGGGGCTGATGGTCCACCAATTCCAGAAAAGCAGGCGCTTGTGCAGGATAGTGCCGGAAACATATTCGGAAAAATCAACCGAACGTTTTTCAAATTCTTCCCTTAATTCATGATAAATTTTCTGTTCGGCTAAAAATTCTTCCGCGTCGATGTTTCCTTTTTCTATGTATTTATAGGACGATTCCTTGAGACCAAGCATTTTTTTGGCATGCCAGGTACCTAAAATTTCTTTGATAATTTTACTTTCAAACCAGGAAACGCGCGAAAAACCGCCGTAATGTACAAGATTGACAAAAACCAGCCCCCGGGTGTGCAGATCTTTTCCGGGATTTTCCTCATCCAGCATCAGACATGAGATTTCATCGGCTCCCAGGCGGACCCGCCGGGCTGCAATAAAATCGCCGGCCAGGGGGAAAAGATCAATTTCGATATCGGAATCGATTTGATGCAGGCTGCAGTGCAGATAAAACAAATAGGTTTTAAACTGCTGCAGTACCTCGCCCACCAGCGTATTAAAAAAAAATTCCCTGATATAAAGCGTGCGGTTTTCCGTATCTATAATAATATTGATATCTACATCTTCGTTTTGAAAAAAAGCGGCGTTGATTTCAATATTATCGAGCTCCTGCTGAAGCTGTACCCATTTATCATTTTTTTTTAGATAGCTGCCAATTAGGGTTTTATTTTGCTCGATATCTATCCCGGCAGAACGCGTGATATCACCCGAGATTTTCCCTAAAATTTCAGGATCGGAAGTAACCCAATTATGCATGTATGAATTTAATCATTTTTGTTAAAAAAAGCAATTGTATCGTAAATTTTTTATGCTGTTATTGGTATTAATGTTTCTGGGTCATGCGGAATACGCCGTCCCATTTTTCACCCTGCGAAACAGGCGGATTAATTTTAAATGCTTCACAGCGCTCTATATACATTTTGGAAGGTGTATATTTATTGTTTTTATAAATTTCCATTTCTCTGGTTTTTATAAAAATTTCAAGCGCTTGATCCCACTTCATATCCTGGTAACATTTTACGCCTTCAGCAAATAATTTAAAGAGCTCCTGTTCTTTATCGGTCAATTCGCCTTTAAGAGCTATAACTTCATATACTTCCACAGGTTCGCTTTTTCCCACAACCGTGATACGGTCGATAAACCTGGCTTCTACCAGATCTCCGCTGCGATGCTTTACGCCCTGCCCGTCTTCCCATTCATGCTGCAGAACCGATTCGCTAACCAGGGTAAAAACACCGAATTGTTTGGCTCCGGCTTCAAGCCTGGCTGCCAGATTCACAGTATCTCCCATCATGGTGTAATTCATGCGCATGGTGGAACCCATGTTTCCTGTTACCATATCTCCGGTATTAACTCCGATTCTAACGCGCATATCCCAAACAATGCGGGGCCACTTGGCGCCCGGTTCCCATTCCGGTTCGGGAAGATTTTTAACATTACGCGGCCGGCCCGGTTCCTCTTTTTCAAGCTTCCATTTTTCTCGTAATCGATCAAGATTTCTCTGCATTCCAACCGCGGCTTTAAGCGCCCGGTAGGAATGATCGCTGATCATGGCTGGCGCCCCGAAAATACCGATAATAGCGTCGCCGATATATTTATCAAGAGTACCTTTTTCAGAAAGCATTATATCGGTCATGGAACCAAGGTATTCATTGAGAAGCTCAACCAGCTGTTCAGCGGAAAGCTTTTCAGAAAAAGTGGAGAAACCCTGTATATCGGTAAAAAAAGCCGTACGCACCCCTGCTTCACCCCCGAGTTTGGGCATTTGTTTGCTTTCATACATCTGGTCAATTAATTCAGGAGCAAGATATGATGCAAAAGTAGCTTTTAAAAACTTTTTATCTTTTTCTTCTGTTAATACTTTTATCACCGTTACAGCGACAAAAATCGACACATTAGCCATAAGCACAGGTACGGTTTTAATGTACAAATTAAATGAAGAAAAAATCAGATATGACGAAATAAAAGTTGCAACAAATGAAACAATAAAAATATAAGAATTAATTCTGACGTTTAATCCTCCGTAAACCGCTGATAGCCCAAGTGTAAAAATTATAATAAGCAGCATATTCAGCCAGAAGGGGGAAAAAGAAAGCTGATTATCGGTTACAATGGTGTTAAAGGCGTTGATGATTACATTGATACCGAACATCGTACCATAGGGAGTTACCTTGATATCATCAGCCATTCCGGTAGAATAGGCAGCGGTAAAAATAAATTTATCATAATATTTATATATCAGTTTCTGGTACTCTTCCTGCAGCGCCGTGAAAATATGCTTTTCCGACAGAAAAAAGTCCTTGGGCTGAGGCAGGCCGGATGCCTCTATCNNCAATCTCGCCCCTCGCTGTTAAATCATCTATACCGTCAAAAAACATTTTATAGAAAAGAAATTGCCCATTAAACGGGTCGTCTTCTGAAGCATAACGCATCACATTTTCCGAAGAAAGTTCACCGTATTGTTTCTGACAGGATACTAATACCGAATTATACCTCTCGAGGCAGAGTTTCCGGAACCACTTTTCAGTTTTGGGATTCCAGAAACGGGAAATTTTATTTTTATCTGATGAAGGCAATTCAGGAAGGTTTTCAATATTGTAAATGGAGAGATAGCTTTCCATTGGAATTGTTGAGTGTTTGGATAATTGTCTGGTCTGTGGATCAAGATATTGAATATCCTGGCGGCCGGCATAATTAATGGCAAAAGTGTTGGGAATTCCATGATGCTTCCACAAGGTTTTGATTACTACGTTTTTTTCTTGATACATGATAATGTCTATTTTTTTGGAGCCGAGAGCCGATGCCGCATCATATATTTCACGGCCTTTTATCAGTTCAAAAGTATTATTCTCTTTTTTTACCAGATGTACAGGCAAGGAAGGTTTTTTAGCTTCATCTTCAGGGTAGAGCACGTTATATTCATTTAAACAATAATTATATAACATTTTATTATAACCGCTGCCCGGATTATGTAATTTAACAATTTTTTTCTTTAATGCTTCAAAATCCGTTTCGGTAATTTTTATGCTGTTATCGGTATTTAAATACGGCACTTTGGCATAATTAAGGGTGACACTGTCTTTTTTTATATTTACATAATCTTTGCTGACACTGTAATATTTCATGATCATTGCCAAAACCACGGAAAACATGTTCAGACGCTCTTTATTCTGGGTTTCATAAGTGTGATAAAGCAGGAAATTCCTGATTTTGTCGTCTTTATCAGGCCATAAACTAACAGTTACCGGCATTGAATTTTTCAATATTCCGTTTACCAGAGGTTCGAGAGACTTAAAGTGGATTAAATCATCAGGAGCAGCAGGCTGGCTGTAATTCAGCATATGCTTTTCCGTCGCAGTAATCCGGTTTAAAAATTCCTCAGGCAGCCCGGGCCGTTCGAAACTAAATAAAATCAAGTCAACCAGTACGTTATTATATTTTTTAAGTTCATTTTCAAAAATTTTGTCCATATCAAGAAAACTGCCTGAAATTTCGGAAAGTAAAGCCGGCTTGGCAGAATATTTTTCAATAAAAAATTGAGGTACTTTTTCAGGATCTACAAAAGCAATATCGAAATGAATCATCTCCGGAGAAAACCTTTGTATGTTTTTAAGATATCTGGCATGAACATCTCTGGTCCACGGCCATTTTCCCAGCATACCCAGGGAGGTTTCATCTATGGCCGCAAGCTGCACCTTATCACTTACGTATGTATTGCGTTTTCCTTCTATCACTTCACTTACTGACGGTTCCCGCAAGAAGAAAAAACCGTCGCTTAAAGCTCTATCCATACCGTCAAGAAGAATAGTCTGAAATGCTATAAACCAGAGAATAATTGCAGCCACAGCTCCGGTAATAATAAAAACAAGCAGTTTTTTCATAGGAATTACCTCTTGATGTTTGTTGAAATAATTATCACATGTTTTAAAAAAATCACAAGTATTTGGATGTAAATTTATTTCTTGGGTA
>DNNS01000631.1 GCA_003497555.1 Spirochaetia bacterium | reverse complement strand
GCCGCAGGAATTCCAATCCTCAGCGTACTTTGAGTACGCCTCCGGTTGGAATTCCTGCGTCGCCTAATATCTGGCTGGTTCCGAAAGGTCCGATGTTTATATTTTATCTATTTTTTAATTCCACAAATCCATGTTTACATGAAGAATCCCTGAAAGCTTCCAGCAGTTCAACAACTTTTAGTCCGTATTCTCCGCCGGTACGTGCAGGCCTGTTTTCCTTGATGGATGAAATAAATTCAATCCATTCGGCAGTCATGGGATCAGTGTCTTCGGTAATTATTTTGTCCATTTTATCAAGATGCGCAATTTCAAGTTCATTACCGAAGGGATTAAACTGAAGACTGCCCTTGTCTCCGAGTACGCGTACTTTCAGTCTGGCCGGCTCTTCCATTTTTGTGCCCTGCAGGGTAACAAGTAATCCGCGCGCTCCATTTTTATATTCCACCATGGCAATACTGTCGGAATCTATACTCTGCCCGGGACGTAATGATTCCACTGCTCCAAATACACGCCTGACTGCTCCGCCAAGATATAACAGATGATCAGCCTGATGCGGTGCAGTATTGAATAATGCTCCTCCGCCTGAAAGTTTCGGATCTAAAAACCAGGGCTTGCGCGTTTCCCAGTTATAATACGCTATTACTTCCGTCATTATCATACGTACTTGTCCAAGTTCCCCTTTATCAATTAACTCCCTGGCTTTCATTACAACCGAGCGGTACTGATGTGTATGTCCTGTAAATATTTTCCTTTTATTTTTTTTTGCCGCTTTAAGCAGTTTTAGACATTCCCCGGCAGTATTAGCCAGCGGTTTTTCCATAAATAGATGACGGCCGGAATTAAGCGCCGCAAGACCGGCTTCGCAGTGCAGACCATGAGGAAGACAGACTAACGCACTGTCTGCATCGGTTTTCTGTAGTGCGTCATTATATTCAGTATAAACTAAACCGCCGGTTTCTGCGGCTATTTTTTCTGCTGCAGATCTATTTAGGTCACAAACGGCAGTTACTTTTACTTCAGGAATTTTTTTAAGTCCTGCCGCATGCTTGGCTGTAATAGTTCCGGCTCCGATTAAAATAACTTTCATTTTTTACTCTCTTGTAAATTTTATTTTATTTCATACATTTTAAATTTTTCACATCAGCAATTGACGGAATTTATTTGCTGTAAATTTTCTCTATTGGTTCCGGAATGTCTGTTATTATCATTTTCTCGGTTATACATCTCTAAAAGCATTATCTGTTATAGTAATATCTTTTCGGTTTTCCCGCTGGATAAGGACGCTTCAACACCATTAAGCATTGCCTGTATTTCCAGGGTTTCTTCGGCCGGAACAAATACCGTCCCCTTCAGAAAAAAATCCGCAAGAGCATTAATAAGTTTAGCATAGAGTTCTTCAGCATTGGTAAAATTAACAAGAAAAGACTGCGACTTGTCTTTGTTCTGGGCGCGCCCGCCATATTGCCAGGCGCACTCATTAACCTGCACGGTACCGCGCCGGCCGTCGTTGTATTCAACAATACTGACCACTCCTTTTTCGTCTTTCCTGGAAAAAATACATTTGGCGCCACGCCCCATGATCACGGAAAGCATTTCAAAAGCATGCACTCCATACCAAACCACCGAACTGCCGCTTGCGGCTTTACCCAGGGGGCCGTACACATCACACACCAAAGGAGCGGCGACTGACCGGCAGCATTCCCTGATTTCAGGAGTAAAACGCAGGGACGATGACGACCAGAATTTTATTTTTTTAGCTTCGGCAATTTCAATTATTTTTTTTCCGTTTGTTACTGTATCAGCGAGCGGTTTGTCAAGAAATACCGGAAGTCCGGTTTCTGCCGCCTGTTTAAAATAATCCAGATGCAGCGCCGGATCATTTACCTCAAGCAGAATACCGTCCGCATCTCTGACCGCTTCTGAAAATGAATTTGTGACTTTAACGCCCAGATCTTCCAGTGTTTTCTGACGTTTATCCTGATCTGCTTCAGATTGAAAAGCAGAAGGAAAACGCTGACAGGCTATTACCCTAAATCCGTCTACAGCTTTGGCGCTGCCCTGAAATAATTCGGTAAATTTAACGGCATGACTGGTATCCAGTCCAATGCAGGCAATTTTAAACATAATGACTCCTTATATATTTATCAGATTATGAGGAATAAATTTTTGCACCGGGTTAATTAATATCTGCGGCAGCGCCCAAAGCGCTTCTTCTCCCATGCTTTTATAATCCTGCAGTACTGAAGGTATTCGTATACCGGTATTTTCCTGCGAACCGGGATTGTCAAAATCGCCGAAGAAAAAATTTTTACCGGGAATTTTCCGGCAGCAGCGGGCATGATATAATACTGCGCCTGTAAAACGGGCGGTAGGCGCAAGCAGAATGCTCCGGTGCAGAATTTTTTCCGGTATTCTTTTCTGCAGTATTTTAAAATTTTCTTCAAAATTCATAGCCATATTTATAAATCTGATATTTATACCAGTGTTATGGCAGGCATCCTGGGCGCCCTTTCTTCTTTCATCCAGAACAAAATCAGGCATTTTTATATCCAGATAAAAAAGATTGACGCATTTTTTAAAACTCAGAAGCTTTCCGGCCAGATCGCGCATACCCTGCCGGTGATTGGTGGAAATATAATTCAGATCTTTACCGTATCTGTTTAAAACCAGAATATTATTACCGTTTTTGCGGATTTTCGGCAAGTCATGTTTTCCGGGGAAAGGCCAGATTACCGCCGGGAACCGCCTGATATGTTCCCAGAGACTGTTGTCTTCTGCATTGATAAATGAAAAACTGATTGCCGGTGCATTGAACAGCATAAAATACAATGCGCTGGCAAGATAGGGAAGCGACTGCAGGGGAGCGTTAAAACTGCTGCCGGTAATAAGCGCTGCCCGGCGGATGGTATAGGCAGAGACAAAAGTGCCTTTATTACGTACCGCCCTGATAACACCATCCTGCAGAAGGCAGGACATGGCTTTATTGATTGTAGCGCGCGTACTGGAAAACTCGCTGACCAGCTGATCGCGGTTCGGCAGCTTGCCGCCTGAGCCGAAAACCCCGTTCTGTATACGATCTAATATGGTTTGACGGATAACTTCAAATTTTTTCATAATAAAACTAGTTTTATTATAATCTATTTTTTGNNCTGCCCGACGTAAAACGTCGGCAGGGTGTTTTAATTTGAGCGGCAAATAAAACCGTCACAGGCAAGCTGCAGATAATACGAGGAATCAAGGAAAAGGCCGCCGCTCATTTTATAATATTGTTCATCCAGATTGAATACCCCGGCCGCGGGAGTAAGCCAGGCAGCGCCGGCTGCAGGATGACGGACAAGCATGGCTTCCCAGGAACCGTAATTCTGGGCGCCGTTTGATTCCAATATTCCGCATTTCATACCGGGCAGAGCTGCTAGACGGCATGCCAGGTTGCGGTTCCATTCCAGCAATACCGGCGGCACGGTAAGATCTGCGCAGAAACAGGGAATGTTTTTTTCGCAAACCGCTCTGATAACTTTCAGGCTCATGCTCAGGGTCTTGGCAACAGCTTTTACCGCTATGGCCCCGTATCCTTCCTGAACGCGTCTGGCTGCGTCCGTATCGGAATGAGCGCTTTCATCTGCAGCAATGCGTACCGGCAAATCGTGTACATTGACATGATTATCTTCGGCAAAAGGCTCTTCAAGAAGCAGAATGCGGGAGAGAATGCCTAATCTATCGGCGTGATCGAGTAATTTCATCAGTCTTTCTTTATTGTCATACCTGCCGTTCGCGTCAAGATACCAGGCGATTTTTCCCGTTGCGGTATAAGGCGTGGTGTAATCCGATAGAATTTCATGAATTTCGGATATCCGTTTTTTATCCCATTCCAGCATGGCTTCGCAGCTTCCGTTTTTTTCAGGATCCGAGCCGATTTTAATTTTAAACATGGAGTGCCCTGCCCGCGCAAGTTTGTGAATTTCTTCCCGGCTTACATTGTAAGTAAGAAGCGGAACAACAGCCAGCGCATTTTGCTTTTCTGTCAATGCGCTGCGGAACGAAGAAGGCAGCAGGCGATCAAAACTGTCGATGTTTTTTTTCCGGCTGTAAAAAATCCAGGCGGCATTATCAAGCGGCACCAGAGCGTTCAGTAGAAAAGTAAGACGCATATTCTCGGGGCAAATACCTTTGGCTGCTGCGGCAAGCCTGGGTAAAACAGCATCAAGCAGATCAAGCGGAGTGTTCCAATCCAGGTCTTTGGCAATTTCCAGCGCTTTGCAGGTTAGAGTCATCATCAGGGCATTGCCCCCGCAGGGGCCGAATCTGTTAAATATTTCAGGATCCGACCAGAGGACACTCTGTACTCCGATACCGGTACCATAAATGCCGCAGTCGTCTTCGATTTTAACCGCTGTATGCCACAGCTCATTTATATACTTGCCCTTGAAACCGAACGGATTTAATAGACTCTCCCGGGCAAGTCCGATATGGGTTTTAGTTATTTTCAAAATCAATCCATTGTAAGCACTATGCCCATAGCCTGATCAGGAGATTCCATAAGCAGATCGACTGCATCCCCTATTTTTTCCAGAGCCATAACATGTGTGGTCATTTGTGAAACCGCAAGCTGCTTGTCAGCAATCAGATCAAGTATTATATCAAGATTACGGGCAGTGGTAAACTGTACAAAACCGGCCGGATAATCTGCGCCGTGTTCCCAGGCTGAATCATGATAACCGGGTCCGGTGCGCGCTGACGAAAGGATATCAAGATTACCGCTTGAAGCTGCTCCGGTAAAACTCACCGGACATCCGCCTACCAGCACGATGCGTCCCATGCGATGGCCGTCTGCCGAAAGCTTCATACATTCCCTGGCCTGTTCAAACGCTTTTGTTCCGTCTCCACCGAAAGCCATTACAGCAAAGTCCAGTCCGTAAGGATTTGAAAATTTATTGGTCTCTTCCACTGCAGGTACTGCTTGCGGATCGATTATATTTTTTATTCCGCAGCTATGAGCAATTTTCCGGCGGCCGGGAAGTGCTTCCCAGCCAATCATGCGGGATCCGGAGATTTTTCCAAGCTGATAAACAAGATTGCCGATTATTCCCATGCCCATAACCAGGCCGTATTCGCCGAGTTTGGGATCAGCACGCCTGACTGCCTGCAGAGCTGTTGCTCCCAAGCAGGAATATAATCCGTCATGAAACGATACTTTATCCGGTAAAGGGCGTACAAGATTTACTGCAACATTTACATAATCTCCATGTATAGCCTGCCCTGCGCCCATAGCAGATATACGCATGCCTGGTTTTAGAAAACGCAAATCACTGTTTACGGAAATTATTTCACCGGTAACTGAATATCCAAATGGTGAAACATTTTTTTCCGATTTAATGCGTCTGCTTTTTATCATGGAAGTTTCTGTGCCGGGGCTGATCAGAGAAGCCTTGACTTTAATACGGACTTCGTTAATTCCCGGCTCAGGCAATTCTCGTATAATCATTTTTACATTACCGGTTTCGTCAATAATACCTGCTCTTTGTTTCATGATGACTCCCTGGAAAATAGCCTTTCGGAACCT
>DNNS01000590.1 GCA_003497555.1 Spirochaetia bacterium | reverse complement strand
AAGTTTAACATGATGACTCCTTATAAATAATCGGTAATAAATTCCGAGATACTATCAAATTTCTCAATTTTATCTGTCTCCTGAATCAGTTTTTCCGCTTTGCTATTATTTATAACTCCGCTCATTTTTGCGCAGGATTTCAGTTTTTCAACCACAAAATCCCATCCCGGTGCATCCTGAAAAAATGTCTGTACCGGAGAATGATCCTGGCGCAGTTTTCTGCCGTTTTTTAAAAATACCTTTACAGTATGAGGCATGCCGTTTTCAGGACGAAGATCTTCAGGTACCGGAATTGCAGCCAATTTTTCGTCCATATCTGTCATATAACNNTTTTAAATCAGCACGAATCGCCTTTTCGGTAAATAATTCCGGCGCGCATGTACGTCTTACCAGAGCCAGAGCAACGCAATAGGGAGCAGAAAACTGGGCATTTACCTGGACATTCCCTTCAAGGCTGAACGAATTTGCAACTAAAGCTGCTTTATTTCTTCCAGCCCAGCTGATTTCTACATGTTCTACATCATCCGGATCCAGATTATTTTCCCGGGCCAGTTTTAGCGCTGCATCAATAAGAGAATGACTGGTGCCGCAGCTCGTATATTTTTTTATGGAAAGTCTCTCAATCTGCCACTGATCATCTTTGCGGCGGCGAAGCTCATTTTCTGCGGGAGGAGTATTAATATAATAAATTTTAAAAAGTCCGAATTCTCCTTCCAGTGCGCGATGAGCTCCGGTTATTCCTTTTTTCGCTAATAGCGCAGCATAAACTGCATCTCTGGCTGCGAATGCAGGCTGCATACGCTTTGTTAAAACAAGGTCTGTCGGAGCCTGCCGGTTACCGCTGGCCTGGGCATAGGCAATACCCATAGCGTGAACGGTTTCGTCAACAGAAAGCTTCAGCAGACGGCAGGCAGCGGCAGTTGCTCCGAAGATTCCTTCTACTGATGTCTGTAAAAAATTAATGCCGTTTCTCCGGTTTCTGCTTGCCTTGCCCAAGAGACACGCAACTTCTGTACCCAGAATAAAAGCAGTAAGGTATTCCCGTCCGCCGGCTTTTACAAATTCTGCAGTTGATAGGGCGGTAGGAAAGAGCAGGGATGTTACATGCAGCGCAGCCGGCATATATACATCATCAAAATCCAGGGCATGAGTCATTATACTGTTAACGAATACCGCATGGGGAAGAGGAACTTTTATACCATGAAAAAAAACAGAAGCGTCTTCTCTGCCCCCCCATTCTCCGGCCAGCTCTGCTGCTTCCACGCTTCCGGGCTCATGCGCTCCGCCGGCAACACAGGCAATAGAATCAAGAGTCATTTTTTTTGCTGCAGTAAATGCGCTTTCAGGAAGATCCCCGGTTTTTGTTTCAATTGCCAGTTCTGCTAAAATCCTGGTAAGAGTGGAATTGTTTAATTTCTGCATATTGCTTCCATACTATCATCAAGTTTTTTCATGGCAGCTTTGATACTCTCCCTGCGAGCCGTCTGTTTTTCACGAAAAATTTTAAGCTGCACACGGCGTTTTTCCAGCAGACGCGCACTTTCATCAGGATTAGGATCTCCCAGATTGCAGTGTTTGATAAAAAAATTATCAAGGCTCATGGAATCCTGTACTTCACTGTCTGTAAGGCGAGGCTCGGGATCATTGGAAATGCGCGCAGCTTCATCAAGCAAGACTCCCGTACATTCATAAGGCTTGATATTTCTTTCCCGTGCGATACGCACCATAGTCGCGCAAATTCGGTGAGCAGAACGGCCGCCGAAATTTTTTTTTCGTATCAGAGTAACGGCAAGATCAGGAGCTCCGGAATAACCTTCCTTAAGAAGCTTTTTCATTCTTGCTCTGTCAGGTTTTGTATTTTGCAGCATACAGCGATAAATACCCAGGGCTCGTTCCAGATGCGCAAGCCCTTCCATAACATATTTGTCAGACCCGCACACGGGTAAAATATCCTGTATGGGTTCATTTTTAAAAGAAAAGATTGTATTCATCATTTTTCCGAGAACTTCATTACAGGCAATACGCGTGCGTTCAAATTTATTTCCGGGATTTGCTTTTTGGGGCATAAAGGAACTCACGCCGCGCCAGGCCATATCAACATAAAATAAATTCCATTCTGCGGTTGTCCAGACATTAAAATCAATAGCGGTTCGGCTTAGAGATACTGCTATATTGGATGCGGCAAAAAGCGTAGTTAGCCGTTCATCCATTGCAGCTTCACAATCGTAAGTAAGCTCTATGGTTTCGTCGAAACCAAGTAGTTCGGTGATACGTTCGCGATTTACAGGCCAGCCGGTTCCGGAACAGGCTCCGCAGCCTGCAGAATTGCGGTTAACGTGCTTATAGGCGGTTTCCATCTGCTCCAGGCCGCGCGCCAGTTGATCATGCACGGAAAGAAGATATGCGGCAAAGGTAGTGGGCTGCGCATGGCTCCAGTGGCTTTGTCCGGCCATTATTGTATCAAGGTTTTCTGCTGCAACATTCAGAATGTTTTCAAGCGCCAGAAGCAGTTCGTCAAATAAATATAGCAGACTTTCACGCATGGCCAGCCGCGCCATCGGTTCCTGCAGGGTGCGCCCAAAATTAACCGCAGCTGCAGTATCTTCATCATGATCGGGCAGGTTTTGTTTTAAATAATCTTCCCCGCCGTATCCTTTTTCGGTTTTGGTTTTTTCCAGTATCGGACGTAATTTTTTTACTATGGCGGTATCAATAAATCCTTTTTCGTGAAGCATGACAATC
>DNNS01000126.1 GCA_003497555.1 Spirochaetia bacterium | reverse complement strand
TATTTTTTTCATAGTTTTATCCATTCCGGTTTAATCTGCAACCATGTACTTTGATAATCTTTAGCTTTCAATGAAATTGGCAGGTCTATTCGTTCAAAATTTTTTATGGCAATACACCATAATATTTTTTTCTTAAATGGTATATTAAATTAAAATTATCAGACACCTCTTTTATATCTTCATTTTTTTTATAAGCAACTAAGATTTTTACATTTAATATATCATCTAGTTTAAAACAATCAGATGAAACAGTAAATTCATAATACTTAGTATTTCGTTTATTTGTTAAAGGGAAATCTTTATTTTTATAATATTCATTCGGTATTACTTTGCCTTTGAATGAATGAGGCATATCAGCATCTAAATAAAACACTTGCACAGATGATTTTGTATCAAAATCTAGATATGCTGAAAAATGGCCATCCCGATCTGTATGATCGTAGAAATGATAAAAAATTTTGACATCACTATCTTCATAGATGACTCTATCTTCTCGTCCAGATATTCCAGGATCAGAGTCGGTTATATTTTCAAACTCTTTAACTGCAAACTTTTTCTCCCAACAGGAACTCAATAATAATATAAAAATTAAAAAATTTAAATAAGTAAATATTTTTTTAATCATATTTATCTGAAAATTCTGATATAATCGCAACATGAATCGAAAAAAATGAGCATTTCATTAAAAAACAGGCAAGCATTAAGCGATTTTACAAAATTGCAAATAATGTTATTTTTATTGGTAAAATATGTGGCTTTCATTTCCTTGTAACATAATAATCAAATTTTAGAATTTATTATTTATTCCCTTCAATTTTAGCTGATGTTAAATTTAAATTCTGCCATATCCCTTTTCCAAACCCACTAACAATCATATAGTGACTGTAATCATGACACCACATCTCTAATCCCAAGTATAACGGCTTTTTCTCTTCCCATTCTTGTCTTGCTTCTTCAATGTTTTTTGTAGCAACGAACATATCTGTTTTGTTCGTATCAACATCAAGCCTTTGTGCTTTTCTTTGTCCAGCTCCTTCGTGATCATGGTAATATTTATAATGTGTCCAAAACTGATCAAAGCCGCCACTTGACGTTTCATAATATTTTTCTGTATTGGTTATTTCAAAATACCCACTAAAACTTTTTACAGTATAGTCCTTAAATCCGACTGTTACAGCTTTTGTAATTGATTCAAAGTTTACACTTCCAATAAGCTCAGTAAAATAAAACATCCGCCTTCCTGATCTTGGGTCTGTCCAAATTAAAAGCACCTGAGAATGTTCTCCACCAGTATCACCGCCCTGTTCAATAACATAAACGCCATCCTCAGAAAATTTTTCTATAAAGACTGCGCCATATTTATCTTCATTTATTTCCTTAAACTCTATAGTAACTTCAGCCTCACCGGCATCTTTAGTGTTTTCATCATTTTTTATTGTTTCTTGGATATGCTTAGCATACTCTCTTTGCTCTTTAGATTCGTTCGCCTCACGAGCTATTCCAACATATGGGGTTGAAGCAATTAGTCCTGTTAAAGCAGAAACAGCTACAGTTATCGCTAATGGTGCAATTGGAGCAAGAGTAGCTATTATAGGTATTATAAATGCAGCAAGAGCCGCTAAAATACGAAACGCCTTTCTATTCCCGCTTGGATCCCCATAAACCACCGGATTATTCTTGCAGTACGAGTATCTGTTATACCCCTGTGAATCAAGCGCATCGTCAACAACACTGTCTGGGCTTATAAACCTGCCGATAAACGGATCATAATACCGCGCTCCGTAATAATAAAGCCCAGTCTCGCTGTCATACTGCTGTCCTGTAAAAAGATACGAGCCTATATCGCCGAAGTCATCGCTTTCGTTCCAGAGATTCCAGACATCATTCTGCCATTTACTGTGCAGTTCTCCAAAGGCGCGGTATTCTATTTCCTGGTATTTTGCTCCTGTTTCGGTGGTGACCAGCGCGGATGAGCCGATATGATCGGTGTGCAAAAAGAACACGGTTTCTTTGATGAGAAAACCTCCGCTGCCTTTTTTGCAGATGCGGGATTTGTAAAATAACAAATACAGAAGGCTGCAGCANNTTACTCTTATAATACTGCTTGTATTCAAATACGGCTACAAATAAATTTAAAAACTTTGGGCATAAGACATTAAAAACATACAAACAGAGTGTTTACATCTGTCGTTTGATTAAACATTGAAAAAGGCCTCTGCGGGACTCTGCGCCCTCTGCGAGAAATCATTTAACAAGCGTTGTTTAGCTGGGATATTATGATTTCAAATCCGCATCGCTATTTTCATGCGGGCATTAAAAGCTATTTAACAGGACGTATTGTTTCTGTATTGGGATATTCTATAACCATTCACGGTGAATATTGAGAAATGTAACGATTACCTTCAAAATCCAATACCTAATGCATAACCGATATTCGGAGCAAATCTGTGTTTTTTTGACCATGTGTCTCCTTTTATTACATAATCAAGTCCGCCGAATAATTGAATAAAAGGGAAAATGCGTTTTCCACTAAATTTAAAATCATATTCTAAGCCAGTCTGGTTAACGATATAATGAGACTTTGTACTACCAAACGTAATAGCTAAAATCCAATACCTATAACCAGAATGAAAAAAAATACGAAATTGTTTATGGTTTTTTATTATTGGAATATTAATACCAGCCTTAGCATAAAATCCGCCAATAAATCCTGCAAATATTCCTCCTGTTTCTAATTCAAATGGTCTGAGTTTTATTAATGTCCCTGAATATGAAATTAACTCTGGTAAATTTATATTACGTTTAAATAATAACCAGGAAGGATACTTAGTGTCCGGAAAAAGAAAAACATTGTTGATTATGAGAAGTATGAAAACCAGCATTGATTTTTTTATTGTGAAACTCCTGCTGTCCAGTTGTCAATATTTTGCCATACACCATAACCAAAACCCTTAATTATTAAATGATGTGAATACGTAAAACAAACAGGAGATGGTATTTCATATGCAGGTTTAAAATTTTCCCACTCCAATCTGCTTTCTTCCATGGCTGATGTTGCAGCGTGCATATCGGTATTTGTAGTGTCAACATCCAATTTTTGGAATCGTTTAGTGCCGTATCTGTCTGCGGTATGCCATTCTTGATAGTATTTCCAAAAATCAGAAAAATTACCATTAGAACTGCTTAAATATTTATTTGCTGAACCGGCTTCAAAATCGCCACTGAAACTTTTATTCATGTAATCTTTTGTACCGAATGTAACCGCTTAAAAACATTTACTGCACCTACATTACCCATTAATTCAGTAAAATAAAAATTTCTTTTTCCAGTTTCTTTATCAGTCCAAATTGTTCGTCGCATAAATATTCC
>DNNS01000244.1 GCA_003497555.1 Spirochaetia bacterium | reverse complement strand
CAAAAAATTTGTGCGACGAACATCAGCAACTGGATGAGGATTATGATAATATTGATATAAACAGACTGATTGACAAATGCAGAAAAATTACTGATAACAGCTTTAATGTATACAATAATCATCCCTATTATGCAGCCCGGGAGGTCGATCAGAAACTCGGGCAGTTTTATGACAAGGCAAGGATGCTTTTAAAAACTGACAAACTCTCAGCACTTGCTTATTTTTCAGCGGTTATTGAAAGCGTCTGGCATAATATTGGTGAAGTAGATGATTCCGATGGAGGGCTTTCCGGTACTGTGGATTTATGCATTGATGAGCTTGGAAAATTATTACCGGAAATAAACCTACCTGCCGGAGAAAGAAATAAATGGCAGAAGCGTATTTTCAGGATGTTTGAAAAAAATGATTACGGGGTTGGAGATGACCTGGATCAATTGCTTCTTGATACATGTAAAAAGGAAGATGCGGAATTCATGATAAATCTTGGACAGAATGCCCTGAATAATCTGAAAATCAAGTCTAAGCCGGAAAACGATGATGATACCGATGAGAATGAAGATGATTATCATTCAAAATATACAACACAGCGTTTTGCTGTATTTATTGCCAGTCTGTATAAAATAAACGACAATCAGGAAATTATTCTTGATTTGTATAAAAATCTCAGACTGCATTTTGATTATGTAATGGAGCTTTTAAACCAAAAGAAAATAACTGAAAGCACAGAATATGCCGATACCAATCTTTCCGGCGGATATGATATTAACAGATTTGCTGAGGCATTGATAGAGAATAAATATAAAAATGAAACGCTTGTCTTTCTGGAATCAATAACAAAAAAAATTAAAGAAAGAATTCCATATTATGAGGATATTTTTGAAAAGCTTGCAAAATTATATGAATGGAAAAAGGATTTCAATAAATCTCTCGATATATATTTTATGCTTTATAAACAGCATCCGCAGATTAATCTTTATAAAGAAACTGAAAGAGTCGGCGCTATTCTTGATGTTAAAGATAAAATTAAGGAAGAAATAATATCTTTTCTTAAAGAAAAAAATGACAATAAAGAACTTGTTGAAACCTACCTGTACCTGAAAGAACTGGAAGCTGCGCTTGAATATTTAAAAAAGGAAAACCGCTATTACGGCGATATACATCTGCGGGTAGCATTGGCATGTGAGCAGAAATATCCTGATGAAGCAATTAATATATATAAAGCCGAGATACAATCATTAATAAACCGCGCAAGCAGAAGTTATTACAGTGAAACAGTAAAATATTTTAAAAAGATACAAAAATTATCCGGACCTGAGATTTACCAGAATTATGTCAATAAAATGCGTGAAGAAAACAAACGAAGACCTGCGTTTATTGATGAAATAAGGAAGGTATGAATGCGTAAAATAAAAAAATATTATTGTTATTTTTAACTGCTGGATTTATTTTATTTTTGCTATTAGCTGCCTTTACTTTTATTTGGATATATTCCGATGTAAAGAAAATATCTATACAGGCACAACAGCTATATAATTAAAATTATACTGAATCATTGATAGAATTGATCAAGTCCGAAAATCATTCCTTTAAAGAAAAAAATAACGCAGTCTGGGCGCTTGGGCAGTTAGCGGATAAACAAGCATTGTCATTTCTTAATGACATTGTAAAAACAGCGTCAGATGAAAAACCCTGCAATCCCGATAAATATTTGTGCAGATATGAAGTTGAAAAAGCAATAAAATGGTGTACACAAGGGAATATTACAAGCTGGATGTACAAGAATAGGGATTCGTGGTAAATTGATTAACATCTATAAATTAAAACCGGGAGTAAAAAAAATGAAAACAGATTCGTTCCCATTAAGCGCAATAATAAAAATGCTCATCTTTGTTCTTCTGTTCCCGTTTATACCAATCATCATTTCGCATAAAGTTATCTGGATCGAAGCATGGCTGTACGGATTGATATCTGTTTTAACTTTTGCCATAAGCAGAATTATTATAGCAAAAAAAATCCTGATCTGCTGGTAGAACGTTCAAAATATATGCAGCACAAGGACGCAAAACCATGGGATAAGATTCTTGCTCCCCTTGTAGGGCTTGGAGGAGTATTGATTCCGATCACTGCCGGTATTGATGCATATTATAACTACACTGTTTTATTCAGCATACCAGTCAAAGTAATTTCTCTTGTTATTTTTCATTAGGAATGATTTTTTCGTCTTATGCGGTAATTAAAAACAGATTCTTCTCCGGTATGGTACGGATACAAACTGACCGCAATCATCGTGTTATTTCAGACGGAAGAATGGGGTGTATATAAAGAAGGGTATAGAAACGACAGTTTGTTGTTAAGTCTGATCAGAGAACATGCAAAAATAGAGTCGCCGATTACGTGGAATGGAGACGTAGACGTATCTCTTTTAATGAAAGATAATACCCCGATACTAATCGTAGTCAATATGGATATAAAAAGTAAAGACGTTTCTTTAAAGATTATTAATAGCATAAAAGGATTATTTGAAAATAAACAGTGGCTTTGCGAATTATGTTCGGGTTCATTCGTGAAGTTACCGGGAAAAAATCAAGATATTAAACTAACTATTTCTGGTAATTCAAAGATGGTGTTGGTGCCAGTTGAAAGTTTTATTTCAAAATAGATCAATACGAAATTGGAGAATATATAATGTTGATTAAACGATTTAGAATTTAAAAAGATATTTTTTAAATCTACACTTACCATTGATTTTGATTGCTTTTCTTGTTCGGAATAAGTGGCTTTTTTTAGTCGGCGTGGGTAGCTTCATTGAATAACGCTGCTGCGTCAGCGTCATCAACGCACGGATGGGGAAGATAGGTGAAAAACCGGCGAATGGATTGCTGTTCTTGCGCAGCAGCGGCTCTCTTCCATGCATCATATTCTGTTAGGCACCTTGATCTGCGATGGCTGAATCGCTGAAACCCGGAAGAATACTGAATGCTTTCTGCAACGCATCGGCAGCCCAGCTAAGTAACGCGGGTGAAGCAATACGTTCGGCATGATATTTGCCGTAGGCCCGGCTGATCTCGCGAATGAGATCAGCTTCCCGTGAGCACCGTGCCCTCCGCGAGAGACTTTTTTAAAATTTATTTTAATGCGAATTTATCGTTTTACGACGGTATTTTCCAGGGAGTCGTCATGCCACGGTGAGGCACCCGAAAC
>DNNS01000467.1 GCA_003497555.1 Spirochaetia bacterium | reverse complement strand
CCGATTGCCTGCGCAGGCATAGATATCGAGGCGCTGACTGCAGGCGCTGCCGATATGCGCAGGCATATAATTGATAATCCGTCGATTGAAAAAAATTCCTGTTTCGCCTATGCTGCGGCGCGGAATCTTCTCTATAAAAAAGGTAAAAACATCGAAATAATGGTGAATTATCTGCCCCGTCTTGCCTTTTTTTCCGAATGGTGGAAACAGCTATACGGAGAAAGCGAGGGCAAACAGGGAAAAGGCATTTTCCCGGCCTCGGTAAATTTTACTACCGATCTGCATTCTCTGGGTCAGCTGCTGCAGGAAGGCGAACGAAATCTTTTTGAAACTGTTCTGCATGTCAATTCAGAAAACACCGTAATAAACGTTCCGTCTGATGAGCAGAATTTTGATAAACTTAATTATTTATCCGGAACCAGGCTTGAAGAAATAAATCACCAGGCGGAAAATGCCACTTGCCTGGCTCATGTTAACGGCGGTGTTCCGGTTATCAAAATTTGTCTGCAGGAACTTACGCCCTATACGGCAGGCGCCCTGGTCTATTTTTATGAATATGCCTGCGCCCTGAGCGGATATTATGCAGGAGTAAATCCTTTTGATCAGCCGGGCGTGGAAGCCTACAAGAAAAATATGTTTGCTCTTCTGGGGCATAAAGATTATGAAGTTCAGAAAAATAATATCAGCCGGGAACTGGATGCACTGGAGCAGACTTCATTTGTGATCAAATGAAGTTTTTTTTTACTGCATTATTATTCCGCATTATTCCGAAAAAAGCCTTCTCCGCACTGACCGGAATTTTAAGCCGGATAAAAATGCCGTGTTTTCTGCTGCTGCCCTTTTTTTCCTGGTTCTGCCGCAGATACAATGTAAATTACCAAGAAGCAGGCGAAGTGCTTGCAGCCTATCCTTCANNATGCTTTTTTTACCCGAAGATTAAAACCGGGTTCCAGAAAAATTGACAGTTCACAGCATATATTTGTTTCCCCGGTTGACGGTAAAATATTATGTGCCGGGGAAATTTCCGGCAATGCGATTAATGTTAAAAATCATTCTTATACTGCAGGTGAACTGACAGGACAGAATACAAAAATATTTGACAGCTGGAAATTTATTGTAATTTACCTTGCTCCCGGAGATTATCACCGCATTCATCATTCCCGCAGCGCGGATATTATTCTGGTAAACTGGATAAACGGAGATAAATTTCCGGTTCATGATACTGCCATGAAATCGGTCTGCGGCATATATACAAAGAATACCAGGCTGGTGATCGGTTATAAAGCCGAGACCGATTTTACCATGGTCTGTGTCGGCGCATTCAATGTCGGTTCAATCTCCTTTTATCATCCGGCACAGGGGGAACTGTTTTGCCCGCCGGTAATTTTGCCTGTAAGGGCGGAAAGGGGAGGGGAGGCAGCAGTTTTTCATCTGGGTTCAACCGTAGTGCTTCTGATGGAAAAAATAATTTTTAACGGCATAATCCGGGCCGGAGAAAAAATTCAGATGGGGCAAAGCCTTGGTAAAATCGGCTAAAAAACCCGTTTTATACAGGCCCTTATTATATCTTGCGGCTTTGCGTATAAAATATCACAGCTGGCTGCTTCCCGGCATTTTAGCAATTATTTTTACAGGGGGGCTGTATTATCTGTCATGGTTCATTACTGATCTGGTCTATGAACCTGAAATGCGGCAGTTAATTCACAAGTTCCTGCTTGCCGCAGTGTTATTTATACTGTTATTCCTGTTTTTTTTCGCGCTTTTTATCATTACTTCGGTAATCATACAGCGCTTTATCAGATGGCACGGCGCGATCATGCGTTTTAAATTGATATATACCTATCTGATTTTTGCCCTGCTTCCTTCCGTAATTTTTATTATCATAGCAGTTACCATCCTGAACAGCGCAATTGATCAGTTCTCGCAGGTGGAAATTGTGGAATCTCTGCAGGAATCACTGGAACTGCTACGGGAAAATATCGCTCATTACAAGGTCAAAACTCTTGAGCCGCTCAGGGATATGCTGGAAGACAAGCTGCTTTCAGCCGAAAGCGGAGTTTTGTATTATGATCCGGATACGCTGAAAAGATATGCGGTTTTTTCCGGGCTTGATTATCTTTCCATACTCGATGCCGAATTCCATCCGGTTTATATTTCCGGACAAAATAATAACCGCCGGTTTTTAGAGCTGCTTGGACAATATCCGCTTACAAAAATTATAAAAAATCCCCGCGACAGTTTTTCCACTTATCATGCTGCTTCCGATCTGGTAGCAGCGGTAATTCCCGTAACCGATCATAATAAAAAAATTACAGGCTACGCAGCAGCCGGACGCAGCATGATTCCGTTTTTTTCGGCAAAATCGCAGAGAATAATCCAGGCTGTCAAACAGATGCGGCAGCTTGAAGCCCTGAAAGAGCCCATTAAAAACGGCATTGTTTTTATTTTTATTTTTACAATCCTACCGATTTTATCGCTCGGCATTCTTTTCTTTTACCGGCATGCCAATCAGATTACCATGCCGGTTGCCGACATGCTTCTCGCCACCAGGCAAATCGCTTCCGGAAATTTCGATACGCCAATTGCTCACAAGGGCAAGGATGAAATCAGATATCTTACCAATGCGTTTGAACTGATGGCTCAGGATCTTAAAATCTCGCGCCTCAAGCTAAACCGTACTGCCCACATTGAAGCCTGGCATGATGTAGCCCTGCGCCTGGCTCATGAAATCAAAAATCCGCTAACGCCTATCCAGTTAGCCTGCGATCGCATCGAAAAAGAAACAGCCCGCCGCGATATTGAATTATACAGCTCCCTGCAGAGCAGCCTGCAGCTTATTAAATCCGGAATGCATACATTGAAAAACCTGGTAAATGATTTTTCCCAGTTTTCCAGGGAGCTTGTTATTCAGAACAAACCTGTGCATATAGAAAAGCTTATAATGGATATAAGCCCCATGCTTTCCCATTACCCTATCAGCTGCCGTTTTCAGCTCAGCCGAAAAAATCATGCTCTGCAGATCGATGCCGGAAAGCTGCGGCAGGTCCTGATTAATCTGGTGCAGAATGCAGTTGACAGTATTCTGGAATCAAAAAAAACCGGAGGACAGATTATTATTTCCTCCCGGGTGGTAAAAAAGCTTCTTGGAAGTTTTTATACGATTGTGATTGAAGACAACGGGCCGGGAATAAAAGAAGAGCACAGACAGCATATATTTGAACCGCATTTCACAACCAAAAAAAACGGTTCCGGCCTCGGGCTTTCCATTTGCGAACGTTTTATCCGCGCCCAGGGAGGAAACATTTATTTTGAAAACGGCTCTGCCGGCGGAACAAAATTTTTTATTGAACTGCCGGTTTAAAAACCGCGTTTTTTCTGCGATAATGCAGTAAAAGTACGGCACAGACCGACATGGCGGAAAGAGAAAGCAGACTGACTGCACTGCAGGCAGCGGGAAACGAAAAATATCTTGTTACATAGCCGCCGCCCAGCGCTCCGGCTATAAGCCCCATGGAAATAACGGCTTCATGCATTGCCATCCTCATACCGCGGCGAGGCGAATATACCGTACAGTGAAACGCGCTTGAAGAATAGGCGTATGACGCGGTAAGTCCGATAAAAACCATAAGCAGCGAAAGCATTACCGGATTAATGGCACGTCCGACTAAAAAAACTGCAGCAGCCAGGAAAAAAAATACAAAGATCATCAACCGTTTTTTAAAATGCCAGCGTACGGTGAATCCAAGCAGTAAAAAACCCAGAACATTACTTGTACTGCGGAAAAAAAATATAATGCCGATTTGATTTTTTCCAAGGCCTATGTTCTCAACTGCATACACCGGGAAAGAGTTATTAATGAGACCCATTATGGAATATGATACAAAAATACCCAGCCAGGCGGGAAAACGCAGAAAATCACCGGCCCTGCCGTTTTCCGGCAGGCATCCTTCGGTTTTTACGTTATAAAGGCCGTTTTTATCCCGAAAAAAATACAGGAATGCTGCGCTCATAAGCAGCAGGGAAAGGAAAAAAATAACTGCGGCTGCGTAAAGAGGATATTTTACGGATAGGGACGCAAGCATGCCGGCAATAAAAGGGCTGATTATCAGGCCTGCACCCCAGCTCATATTATAAACAGAAAGCAGGCGGCTTAGTTCTGCC
>DNNS01000672.1 GCA_003497555.1 Spirochaetia bacterium | reverse complement strand
CCCACTTTCTGCATAATATCATTCATGGTTTCCAGGTAAATACGGTCTTTGGTAACAGTACGCGCCCTGCTGTATTCATTATAAATGGAAGAAAATCTCGACGCTTCACCCCGGGCGCGGTTTACCCTTTCCAGGGCATAACCCTTGGCTTCTTCAATAGTCTGTTCCGCTTCGCCTCTGGCCCGGGGAATTATTTTATTATATTCGGCGCTGGCTTCATTAATGAGTTTTTCCTTTTCCTGCTGGGCTTCATTCACTTCATTGAAAGAAGTTTTCACCGCTTCCGGAGGATTAACATCCTGCAGTACTATCTGCTCCACCTTGATTCCGGTTTCGTATTCTTCGCACACCTGCTGCAGTTTTACAGCTGCAGCATCGGCGATTTCCTGCCTGCCGACCGTAAGCACTTCATTAACCGTACGGTCCCCGATAATCTCGCGGATTACCGCTTCATTCATATCGCGGAAAGTCTGTTCCGCATTTCTTACCTTGAAAAGATACTTGTACGGATCCTTGATACGGTATTGTACAATCCACTCCACTTCCGCTGCATTAAGATCTCCGGTAACAATCATGGATTCCTCTAAAAAGCTGTCATGCGAATATTCGCTCTTGATGCCGGCCCTCAGGGTTCGGAATCCGAATTCCATTTTCTGCTGGCGTTCAACCGGCACCTTGACAACTGTTTCAAGATACGGCAGTTTGAAATGCAGCCCCGGATTTACCTTGCGTGTAAATTTGCCAAAACGGATAACCATGCCGGCTTCTTCGGGCGCAACGGTAAACCAGGAAGTAAAAAACAGATACAAACCGACAAACACACACGCCCCCGCCATAATTGAACGCAAATTAATATTAGGCATATTCATACCCGAATTATTATTCATGATTTCCTCCTATAGGTAATTTATTAAGTCTTCGCCTGATTTCTTTTGTCTTGTCGCGGTATTCATCATAAAAAGGAATTTGCGCAGATTCCCTGCCGGGAATCCCGATAATCCGACTGCAGTATTCGTCGCTTTGCGTAAAATTTTCAAGATGATAATTGATCAGAGCCAGGTAATAGTCTTTTTCAACCAGGGCCAGCCGCCCGGTATAGGGTGAAGATTCCAGCAGACGTTCAATTTCACCTGCCGCATTCAGAGCGTCACTCCAGTATTTTTTTTCTATGCAGGCGCGGCATAAATACCAGTAATAAAAAATATAATCGGGAAACTCGTTCATCCGGTCTTTTGCCATGCCGATCACCAGGTCATAATCGCGTTCGTTAAAATGTATTCTGATCAGAGAGTCTTTGGCTTCATTACCGACATACCTGCCCTTTTCGGCTGCAAGCTCAAGGTATTCTATTCCCAGTTTTTTATTATCTTCGTGCGGCAGCCAGAATAAAATTTTTGCTTTGTCGCTTTTCCAGTAATAATAAAGCCCAAACCCGTAATAAACATCATAAAAATCACTGTTTATTTCGGTTACCCTGGTAAAACATCGATAACCCCGCTGGGCTCCGATAAAGGCTTTGAGCCAGTTGCCGTACTTTAGCAGATAAATACCCTGAAAACCGTAAGCAGCGCCCAGGAAAAAATGCGGCCACACGGAACTGTCTGCGTTTTTGGCTGCCGGTTCTGAAAATTTAATGCTCTTTTGCATTAGAGACAGATATTCGTCCTGATAATCAAAATTGCGGTAATCAGCCATGATCCATTCCAGGGCGGCTCCATAAAAGAAATAACCTGCCGGATGCTCGGGATATTCAGTCTGAATCAGGAGAAAATTGGATAAAGCAAGATTATAACGCGTATAATGAATATGTTCTATTCCCTCGCGGATCCGGGCATCCATCACCTCATCCGGCGCAAAAAAATCGTCAGCGCTCAGTATGGTAATAAACAGCAGCAGAATAATTATTCGCATCATGGACTGACTATTATATACTGAATTTTGTTTTTATTAAGTAAATTTTCAGCTTTGTTTAAATCGGTAATTCCTGTCAGTAAAAGACGGTAATTGTTCTTTTTTTTCCCGGCAACGATTTTTGTATCAAACCCCAGCTCCCTGACTTTTTTTTCAAGAGCCTTTATTCCGGACAGACTGGGGCTGTAGGCCACCTGCAGGGTGCAGACGGCTACAGCCGCCGGCACCCCGGTATCCGGAAACCGAGAAATAAACAATTTGCCTTCCGGATCGCTGCTGTAATTTTTTTTAATTAAGCCGAATACTTCCTGGGCCTTCCCGGTTTCCCGGTTATTTTTCAGAATATTATAAAGCAGAATGTTTCTTCTGACGCCCTTTACCCTGCTTAGTAAAAGATTCTGCAGGGCCTGTGAATAATTTTTCCCGGCCAGATAAATCTGCGAGAGTAAAAAATAGGCCTCTTGCGGTATAAAAGATTTATCGCCCGAAAGCAGATAACCGGTCAGGGCATCATGAGCGGATTGCAGGTCGCTGGCACGAAAATATATCAAGGCGCGGTAATATTGAGCTTCGGGATGAGCGCTGCTTTTAAAATATTCCAGAGCCTGTTCATGACTGTCATAAAAAAAGCACAGTTTGCCCTTTTCCAGAATGATACGGCTGCGGCTCTCCCTGTCTTCATATATTTTTTCCAGATACTCTAAAATATCGTTTTTAAGTTTTTTATGGGGAAGTGCGCTGTACACCCTGATACCGAGTGACAGCAGACCGTTCTGATTGATAAAAATATCGGCGTTGGCCCGGAAATAATCGGTTAAAAAAAAATATTTCTGATTATAAATCATGCGGTCAATGGATTCACTGAAGACCTGGAAGTTTTCCGGAGGTATGCCCTGGGCCCTGGATAAAAATAACAGCAGCGCCAAACCGTTTAAAAAAACTTTCAGCGAATTATGAGCCGGTATTTTCGTACCCCGGGTTAACCGGGGCACAGGAATATTATTTTTCACTGCCGGACAGCAGCGGCGCAGATGATTTCTCTGCTACCGCATCAGCAATTTTTTTTACAAGATCATCAACCGCCATACCCTGCTGTACAAATCCGTCAAGCGTACGTATGCTTACAGTGCCGCTTTCTTCTTCTTTTTTTCCGGCAACCGCAATCAGAGGAACATATTCATTCTGCGCATCCCTGATTTTTCTGCCTATGGATTCATCGCGTTTGTCAAGCAGACACCTGATCTGACACTTTTTCAGTTTCTCATGTAAATTTTCTGCCCAGGGAATAACCGCGCTGTTTACCGTAAGAAGCNNCGTTCCGGCAGATTAAAATCAAACTGAATGGTAGAGCACTGCCATGATCTGCCAATAGCGTCTTTTATTTTTATATCGATTTTCGGCCCGTAAAAAGCTCCGCCCCCCTGATCAACCGAATATTCCAGACCGCTTTCCCGGACTGCTGTCACCAGGGCCTTTTCGGCATTTTCCCATAATTCAGCGCGGCCAACAGACTTTTCCGCCGGGCGGGTAGAAACAAAAATATCGTATTCCCGGAATCCGAAAACAGCAAGCATTTTCAGACAATAAGCAAGAACACTTTTTATTTCACTGTCCATTTGTTCCGGAGTGCAGAAAATGTGCGCATCATCCTGGGTAAAACCGCGTACGCGCATGAGCCCGTGCATTACCCCTGATTTTTCGTAGCGGTAAACTGTGCCGAGTTCGGCCCAGCGCAGGGGAAGCTCCCGGTAGGAATGTTTTCGGCTTTTATAAATTTCGATATGGAAGGGACAGTTCATGGGTTTGATAAAATATTCCTGCCCTTCGATTTCCATGGGTGAAAACATATTTTCGCGGTAAAAACCGCTGTGTCCGCTGATTTGCCAGAGCAGCGATTTTCCGATATGCGGAGTGGAAATAAGCTCATAACCGCTTTGCAGATGATCTTCTTTCCAGAATGATTCAATGGTGTTTTTAAGCTGTGCGCCTTTGGGGTGCCAGAGAACCAGTCCGCTTCCGATATTGTCGTTAATGGAAAATAAATCCAGGCGTGTTCCCAGTTTGCGGTGATCTCTTTTTTCCGCTTC
>DNNS01000453.1 GCA_003497555.1 Spirochaetia bacterium | reverse complement strand
TTTGATTTGGCTCCCATAAAAAAGATATGATTCTTCGGCATATAATTCTGCCAAATTTGGAAAGCTTCTTCGTCCTTGGGAGCATTTTCATCCCCCTCAAACACAGTGATATAGAGCCGCTTTGGGTCAAGACTGAATCCTTCCTCTCTATTTGTCAATAATTCATAACTCCATTGAATCGCTTCTTCTTTGAAATAATCACCTAAAGACCAGTTACCGAGCATTTCAAAAAAGGTATGGTGATAGGTGTCAAAACCGACTTCTTCAAGATCATTATGTTTACCGGAAACCCTGATGCATTTCTGGGTATCGGCCATGCGTTTTTTTTCTGCAGGCTTAAGGCCCAGAAAAATATCCTTAAATTGATTCATGCCGGCATTGGTAAAAATCAGCGTAGGATCGGCCTGGGGAACCAGAGAGGCAGACGGTACAATCAGATGATTCTTTTTTCTGAAAAATTCCAGAAACGATGCGCGAATTTCATTGTGTGTCATATAAATTTATTCCTTGATAAAGTCATTATCCTGCGGATGAATGGAGTCTCTCCTGTTTACTTTTGCCCCGGCCGGTATTTTTATCTTCCCGTCCAGCAGCGGATCCCCGGTTGCGCGCATCCAGTTTTCCATGCGGTCTGATAAATCGCCGAGAATATTCCGGTATTTTTCATGATACAGAAGATTATTTTTTTCAGCCGGATCAAAATATAAATCGAAAAGCAATTCCTGATCATGACCCTGCTGCAGCAATCCGTTTTCCAGCAGAAATGTTTTCGAGTATCCTGAATCAATATTTGCCGGAACAATGCCGTTATAATCTTCAAAGTATCTGATATATTTATAACGGCTGGTGCGTACGGCGCGTATCGGCTCATAAGCGGCATGAAAAGTAACTTCGGAAAAAATTTCGCTGCGTACTTCTTTTTTTTCATTGCTGAACAGCGGAAGCAGTGAAACCCCCTGAAGATAATCCGGCCGTTTTATGCCGGCCAAATCGCAGATTGTCGGGAAAATATCGATATGCGATACCAGGCTGTCCAAAACTTTTCCCCGGCAGGAGTTTCCGGGAAAATCCATTATTAACGAAACACCGATGCCCCCGTCAAACAGACTGCATTTCATATATGGAAATGCCATACCGTGATCAGTAGTAAAAAAAACCAGAGTACTGCCCCGCAAACCGTTTTTCTGCAGACTGTCCAGCACACGGCCTGTGCATTCATCTGCTATTTTAAGCGATGCCGCATAGCCGCACATATCGCGGCGCACGCTTTCCGTATCAGGCAGACAACCAGGCGGCAGAATGCGGTCAGGAGAAAAATCATGGCCCGGCTCGGGAAATGGGCGGTGAGTGTTAAAAAAACCTACCGATAAAAAAAAAGGTTTATCGTGTTTTTGTTTTAACCAGGCGCAAGCCTGTTCGGCAGTATCATAATCGGCCAGGCGCGCATCAGGATTTGCGGATTTATAGATAAAATCATATCCAAGTTCATGAACTTTTTCTTTGGGAGCTTCGTGCTGTATTCCGCACAAAGCGGTTGCATACCCGTTTTTTTTTAAAAAAGCGGCCAGGTGCCTGGAATAATCATTAAGTTCAAATCCGCGGTGCGCCAGACCGAGCATTCCTGCTGAATGCGGAACCATCCCGGTTAATAGCGCAGCCCGGCTGGGAGAGCAGGTAGGTCCGCAGTTATAAGCCTGGCGGAACAGTGTTCCCTCTTCGGCAAAACGCATTAAGCCCGGAGAAGGCAGGGCGTGGCCGTAAGGAGAAATATAGCGCCCGGAATCGTGAGTGTGAATGTATATTATATTCATAATGTTTTCCGAAAAATAATATAAACTACCACCAGCAGAGCTGTTGGTTTTCTTTTGGATAATAAAGAATATTTATAATAATTTTATCCGCAGGAAATATAGCATGAAAAAATCATATATCTTTTATATTAATTTTTTAAGGTAAAGCAAACCGCGGTTCACCGGAAATTTCGTTAATAATATTCCGGGCATTTTCTACCTGTTCGGAAGTACCGGTCAGAAAGAGCCAGACTGCGCCTTCCGCTCCGCATACTCCGCCGGCTGCTGTCAGGCAGGCATCTGCACCGCTTAAAAGCTTAACAGCGTCTATTTCGGTAAAAATTTCTCCGGGAGCAGGAAAAAGCCTTGGACCTGAACTTTCAGGAGAATTAAGCAAACCGGCAATTTTATCGATATCATCTGATACCCGTTTTTCCAGACCTGCCGGAATAATGATGCGTACACGTCTTCCGATCAGGGCCGGAACAGCAGCGGCAATTGTGCCTCCCCTGGGATGCCCGATTAAGATTCCTGCTTTTTTTTGCGCAAGATTTACGCAATTGGCTCCCTTAAGAATGACATCGCCCTTTTTTAAATCGTCGGCAAGATCAAAAATGGTTTTTCCTTTTATCAGTCTGCCGTTTTTTATAATAACATCACCGGGAAATTCGGATTCATCCGGCAGCCGTCCGTTTTCAGTTGTTTTCTTGTCCGGAGGCATGGTTACTCCCCGGATAAAATGCGAACGGCTGAATTCTTTTTCCTGCCCGGATTTTTTCAGTATTTCTTCTGCTGCATAGCCGTTGGTAGTTCCGGCAATTATAACAATTGTACCGCTGTCAAGAGCCTTGATAACAGCCGGATGCACAGCAAGCGCCCGTCCGATCAGCCTTTTACCAGCTGCGGGAGTGAGTATACATTGCGCCATATTTTATCCCTTTATATTATTATCTGAAACTGGAAATAATTTTATTTAAAAATAACATGAAAAACAAGAAAAATACAGTATATGCAATGCTTAAAAAATCCCAGTTTTTTGCAGAAAACCGCGGTAAAGTCTCCCGAGGGAGTCTTGCGCGATTAATAAGTACTTGGTAATTTATAACGCCGGTAAACAGCAAGAATTTACATTATTATTTCGTCATATATATATGAGTTTTATACGATTCCTTTTCTTTGCCGTTGATAATAATATTTACAATGTAAAGCCCGGCAGCCGGAAGTTCGCCACTTACGCTTCTGCCATCCCAGCTGAAAGACATTAAACCATAATCAAATTTTTTCTGCAGGATCTTTTTACCGCCGGCATTATAAATTACAATCTGCACCGGTTCGTTTTCCGGGTTGGGAAAGGAAATACCTGCAGAGGCTAATCCCGGGATTCCGGCCAGAGGCGCAAACATCCTGTTTTTAA
>DNNS01000745.1 GCA_003497555.1 Spirochaetia bacterium | reverse complement strand
AAGCCCGAGCTCATTGGTAAGAAAAAGCTGCGTACGGCCTGCAGATATGGGAATAAAGCCGAATACCCCCGAGGTTCCGCGCAGCAAATCAAAAGAAACGGAAAATTCTTTTTTTACGCTTCCGCTAAGACCGCCGGTATTTATTTCATGCGGTCTGGTAAAATACAGTTCGACGCGGGAGTTATAATTGTAATCTGTTTTCCCGCCGGAAGTTAACGCAAAAATATTCATAGGAATGGGAATACCCACATGGTTTTTGGCAAATACCGTATCCGCATTATAGTGATTGAAGGAAAGTTTTTTTGACTGCTCCAGAAGCGTGTAATTCACGGACAAACTGTTGATATACCCGGCGGTTTGTCCCCCGGAAACTGTACAAAAGCCCCAGTTACCGTCTGAATCGGGCATGGAAGAAAAAATGCGCTCCAGGCTTATTCCGCCTGTTTCCCCGAAACTGACCTTCCGTATGGTATTGGATATTCCGCCGAAATAATCAATTACAACACTACCCGATACTGAGCACAAAAATATATTGGTTTCGCCGATAGTATAACTGCTGACCACGCCTGCCAGGGAAGTTGTAAAAATAATTGCCCCGGCCGGGAAGGAAAAATTATCCATGAGCGTACCGCTGTCGGTTTTTTCATGGTTATAATATCCGCGATCAAGTACAATTCCGTATCCCCCCTGCGGCAGTATGAAATTTGTCAGTATTAAATCAGAGCGTCCCAGGGCGGAATTCAGATTTGTTACTTCACTTCCGAGCGCCCAGGGAATGATATTTGCGCCTTCATATTCAATTCCGTCCGCAGAGGGAGGCCTGCGTAACTGATAATTGGTAACAATCATGTCGCTTCCGGAATTATTAAAAATTTCTATCCATTGATTACAGTAAATATCATTGCTGCATCGCGAATAGATTTCATTGATAATTTGCGCATAAATACAGTAACAACCGGACATGGCCGTGAACAAGATTATAAAATAAATTAAAAACGGAAATTTTTTTTCTGGTTTTTTAATTTCATACTTCATGGGCGTGTTATTTTATTACGGTTTATTGCCGGTTTTTACCGACGGCCGGATTAATGAAATGCTTATATTATGAAAATACCCGGCTCTGTTCATTTCTATTGCATAATCAAGGCTCATGCTGCGCAAAGTTATTCCCAGGCCGCAGCGAAACATATCTTTAAAAGTATCCCGGGTTTTTCCTGCTGTTAATCCGGCGCGCAAACCGGCGCTTAATATGCCGGGAGCAAAAATAAAAATAGCCTCAACTGCAGTATGCACACTGCGGCCGGTTTTTGACCAGGGAATAATCTCTGCTGCTGCGCTAAAATCCATTTCGGGTTTATCCGCATGAACCGTGTAGCAAATACCGGTAATAATACGCGAGGGCAGTTCGGTTCTTTTGGTACCGGTTTGCGGGCCAATTCCGGCGTTTTTAATTACCGCCCCGATCTGCAGATTTTTCGTCCAGCTTTTTTTTAAAAACCGGAGCGGATCAGCAAGCACAAGGCCGCCATTAACTGCGAAGCCTGCGCCCTTATACTGGTCCGTAAGTTTGCTATATAAAAAAAATACCCCTGCCCCGATCATGAGTATACCGCGCAGATTACAGGCATAGGCTCCGCCGGCGGAAAACTGATAAGGAGAAATTTTTCCGGTTAAAACTCCGCTTTCATAAATATCCACAGGTCCGTTGGCCAGCCAGGCGCCTCCGGCTGCAGCGCTTCCCGGTCCGGCCGGAAATTTTGATGATACTGCGCCATAATTAGCTTCTCCCAAAATATAACGGTATCCTGCAAACAGCGAAAAGTATTTATCCGCCAGAAAGGCCGGATTGTGGAAAAGAGCTTCTGCAGAGCCTGCCGGGAAACTAATATCCGCCATGCCTGCAGAACGGGCGCAGGGATTTACAGTGAGAACCTGCATACTTGAGTTTTCATACCGGCAAAACAGCAATTCTGAAATCAGCAGTAAAATAAAAATCACCTGATTATTATTACCTTGAATTTTTTTGTTTCTTTTCCGGAACTCAAATGTATTATATAAACTCCGGATTCAAATGATGAAGGAATAATATATTCTGCTGTTTGCCCTTCAGATGTAAACCCGGTTACCGGTTCTCCGCTGGCGGTATAAATTCCTACAGCCGTATTTGGCATAAGATTAACAAGTTTAAGCTTTGAGGTTTGCGGATTAATTACCGTATTATACGGACCGGCATCTTTCAGGGAATTTTTATATGACTCTGAACTGCTAACAAAGATCTGCATAATATTTCCGGTACTGGTTGCACCGTAATTATCCGTTACCCGCAGGCGCATTTCAAGGATTCCGTTTATATACGGCGCAGTAAAGGCAATATTCTGTCCTTTACTGCAGACCAGACTGAAATCAGCTCCGGAAAAAATATCCCAGATATAATTATTTATACAGGCGCCGTCGTAAGCAGTTCCCCTGCCGCCAAGATAAATAATATCACCGCCCCGGGCAAATAATCCTTCTCCGGCAAAGGCATCGGGATTTTTATGGGTTTTTAGCAAAAAGGAAATATTACTTGCCGACCAGGCCCCGAAATTATTCTGAACCAGCAGGGTCACATTATTGCTGCCTGGCGGTACTTCAGCCGGGATTACCGCAGAAATATACCAGTTGGTGTATTCTGTATGACTAAGACCCTGTACCGGATATCCGATATTACTTAGATAGGCGCTGCCTCCGGTAATGAAACCTGTGTTGTTCGTATCCCGGGCCAGCAGACTGAACTCGGCTCTGAAAGCGCCTGAATTATAAATGTCGGAGGGAGAAGATGAAACCGATAAAATTTGCGGCGGCGTAAAACCTGTTATAATAATGTTTGTGGAAAAACCGGTATTGGTAAAAAGTTTTTCATCCCAAACTGTAATTTCAAATTTGCGTAATCCCGGCATAATATTTCCCCATACCCGGGCGTTGGTATAAACACAGCAGAAATCGCTGTCTGCAGAATACATTGTATAAACAGGGCCGTAATCACGGTATTCCGGAAAACAAGCCTGCATTTTTCCAAAACCGTCCTCACGATTTGAATACCAGGCCTGTATATCAAAATTCTGCAGATTGCAGTTGGATACGGTACCGGTATTGAGAATAACATTGGTAATAAGCGGCGGTTTTGAAATAAGGATCTGGCTAAAGGTATTTTCTCCGCCGTATGCATATTTACCGGAAAGCGAGATCAGTGAAGAGAGACGGCCTTTAAAGGTATGCCCGAAAGTCATTCCGTAGTAACCAAGATTAGCGGTTATTATATAATTGGAGCAGTTCATGAGTTCTGATCCGGCTTTCCAGGATGAATCATTGCAGGAAAGATTTTCAATAAAAATATCCGGGGAAGTTAAAGTGCGGTTTGTATCAATATCGAGATATAAAGACAGATTGGTAGCCTCTTGTGCAGTAAGTGTGCCGGTGTTTTCAAATTTGTTTAAAAAATAACCGGATGTAAAAGTTGAAAAGGCGCTGAAAGCAAAAATAGTAATATTGCTGCTGCCCCGGTAAATATTTTTTTCAGGAATGTTGTAATGCTCTGCCAGCAGATAATCCTGGGGATTAAATACGGAATTAACAGCTTTGGGTGTGCCGTAAAGATTACCTCCGTCTGAAGCCCAGGCAAATGTACAGGCACTTCCGGAGCAGGTTGACCAGCTGACAGGCCAGTAACCGGGAAGCAATGGATCGGTTCTTTCCATGGAGCGGTATTCGCCGGTTGCAGTGCCTCCGAACCAGCCGGAAATACAATTTACCTGGTCAATAATATTTCCGCTGCTGTTGATTAATACTATATTTTCTCCGCTGTTTCCCAGGCCCGAACCTCCCCAGGAACCGTAAAGATCTGCAGATACATTGGAAATTGTATTGTCGTTCAGGCGTTCGATTAAATAAAATCCCCTGGAAGGTATGCTGCCGGAAAGAGAAAT
>DNNS01000127.1 GCA_003497555.1 Spirochaetia bacterium | reverse complement strand
GCGAGAGACATATTTTCATGTTTCGGGTGTTCATCCGGGCATGATAATCTTCTGTTTTTTTTCAGGAAAAATTATATAAACCATACTATAATATTTCTTTATGCATCAAGCGGTGATTTTCCGGATAATCTGAAATATGACAATTCAAACACCATGACGAAAATACCAAAATATCACATTCCGGAACTACCTGCACGGAACCTGCAGATAGGTAAAGAAGGTATTTTAAAAAGATCATTCTCCACAGCGCCGGGAGAATTTATCCGAATACTGAAAAATTCATTCCTGATTCTGGAAATAGAATTCCCGCAAGCAAAATCCGCTTCGGCTGCCGCATCACTGTATACCGATTTTAATACTGCCGGAAGCGAATGGAAGGAGTATCCATTAAAAAAATCCGGAAATAAATTCAAGTTCAGAATGAAAGCCGAACTATGCGGAATATTCCGGGCTAAAATAAAATATACGCTTGATCAGGGAAAACAATGGTTTCTGGACCGGACGCCTTTTTTGATTATCCATGTTGATCCTCCGGGGGTAAGAGATTTACGCATGTATACACTCTTACCCAATGCGGCCGGGGATATTAACGCCTGGACCAGACACCTGCATCATATCGCAGCCATGAAATTTAACTGCGTGCATCTGCTCCCGATCACGCATCTTGACGTATCGGAAAGCCCGTATTCGGCTTATGATCTTTTTTCCCTTGACCCGGCATATTGCCCGCATGACAAAAAAAACGGGGGACTGCGCTCTTTTGAAAAATTTGTCAAAGCTGCTGTACAAAAAAAAATAGGCATTTGTATTGATCTGGTCCTTAATCATATTGGGTTTCAGAGCCGCATGGCCAGACAATGTCCTGACTGGATTGTACCCGATAAAAACGAGCCTGATGGATTCAAACGCTCCGGCTGCTGGCATATGAACAGCTGGATTAAATGGGAAGACCTCTTAAAAATTTATTATGATCATCCCAATGAGCAGACCCGCAGGGAAATCTGGGATTATATGACCGATTACGCCTTGTTCTGGGCCGGGTTTGCCCATACCACCGGAGGCATGATCCGCCTTGACAACCTTCATAACAGCGATGAAAAATTTGTAGCGCATCTGTTAGCCGCGCTTCGTAAAAAATATCAAAATCTGATAATCCATGCGGAATTTTTCAGCGATGCCAATACCATAATAAAAAGAGCCATGGAATGGGATGTAAATCTTTTTTTAGCCAATCAGTGGGAATATCCCTATGCGGAAAATCTGCGCACGTATATAGAATATCTGCATACCATTGCGGGCAAGGTGCAGTATTATATGCCCGTTACCACTCATGACACCGGGGTTCCGGCTGAACTTTACGGCAGCGCCGAAGCGGTAATCCCCCGTTATTTGATCACTGCTCTTATGGGCTGCGGCAAAACCGGCATAGTCCAGGGAGTGGAATACGGAGTCCGTAAAAAGGTTGAATTTATCGGCAGAAACCGCTGTATTGACGGACAATTTAATCTGCGGCTGATTGAAAAAATTACGGCAATAAACAGCCTGCTGGCCGGTGAAGATCTTTTCCATCAATACGGAAATATCAAATTTATCGATTCCGCTCATGGTGCGGTTGTCTGCGCTTTCCGTTATAACGAAAACGGCGCAGGTTTTATAGCAGCAGCCAATCTTGATATAAAAAACAGTTATCAGCAGATTTTTGACATTAAAGCCGTATCGGTTAAAGACGGAAAATATGAAGACGCATTCGGTTACGGCAAGGCATGGGTGCATAACGGCATTTTATCTTTTGATATTGAACCTTGCGGTATTAGGGCGTTCAGGATTTAGCTGAGATTTTATAGACGATGCTGATTTATATCCCCATCTCTATAATGATTTTATACACTATGATTGCCAATCAGGCTTCAAAACTAAAAATCAGATAAAAACTCAATAAAATAGCCAGTTTGTGCTCTAAAAATTTTTATTCACCTGAAAACAAAACTAATTTTGCCAAAATTTTTTTTTACTATAGAAGGGAAGCTGTGATAAGCTATAGAGCATACTGAAAAGATATTCATTTTTGTAAAAATAAATATCTTTTTTTAAACATATTAAAAGTCGCTATCAAATATTTTTAAGGTTTTTACAGATGCCCAATAGTTATTCCGGTTCGAATATTCTTATATTTCGAAAAGAGATATCGCTCTGGGAATGTGCGTCATCATCATTCGCGAAAGTAATATAATTAAAAGACCCGGTGAAATGCCGGCCGATCGGAATAATATAATGTTTCCAGCCGGATCCGGGATATTGATTGTCGTAATCCATAATACCCCATGTTTGAGTCCCATAGATATTAAAAAACCGTCCGCTGTTTATATTTAAGATTTGGGTATCCAGGCCGATGCCGTTCACCTCTCCCATCACTTCACAGTTAAAATCAAATTCCAAGACGGAAGTAGCGCTGATCGTGACCGGGAAGGGAATGGCTTTCCAGTTATTACCCCAGAGATGGAGCGTTTTGCCGTAATCCAGGGTTTCGTATTGAGACAAGGTTCTATCCTCGGAAGAACAATACGATTCTACAGGATAATTTTCAATAATTATATCCGCCAAATTGTTGTACAAATAGGAAATTTCAGAATTGGACAAAGCGCGATTATAAATTCGCACATCATCGATAATTCCGTGGAAATAGCCGTTATTTACACGCGAGTAACCAATCCGCATATCAGTCCATGCAGTTAAAGGCACAATCCTGTTTTCAGCTTGATG
>DNNS01000660.1 GCA_003497555.1 Spirochaetia bacterium | reverse complement strand
CCCCCTCCCGGTTACGCAGAAACTTATGATCCCGGCTACCAGGGCGACCAGCTGATTACTCCTGAATATGCGCCGTGGACAAAATATTATACGGAACGCGAACTAAAACACATTCAGGCGCTTTATGCGGGCATGATAACCCATGTTGATAAATGGTTCGGATATTTTATGTCGGAAATGGAAAAGCTCGGAATTCTTGAAAACACCATGATCATAGTCAGCACCGATCACGGTACCTATACCGGCGATCACGGCTGGACCGGGAAACTCGGCACCTATCTTTATGACTGTGTAACGCATATTCCTGCTTTAATTTTATATCCGGGAGTAAAACCCCGCCGTGAAAATGCCCTGATTCAGAATACCGATATTGCTCCCACGGTTTGCGATGCTCTTGCTGCGCCGGCAAGTCCCATGCACGGCAAATCTCTCCTGCCGCTGCTCCGGGGCGAGACCCGCTGTCTGCATGAATATTGCCATTCAGGTTTTTTCGGCAGACAGCATATTATTAACAGCGGCAGATACGCTCTTCATCTTGGGCATGATCAGGCTGAGCCGCTCTATTGGTATGGTCTTGCACCCAGCCTGTTTGTGGGGGCCGGTCCGCTTGGGCCTGTGGAAAACGGGCGCAGACAGGTAGATACTTCCGGTTTTTTTGAAACTAATCACAGCTACCCCGCAAATCCTGCTCTTTTCGATCTGGAAACAGATCCGGATCAGAAAAATAATATTTTCGGCAGTGAAAAATCTGTGGTTAAAAATATGTACGCGGAACTTGAAAATTTCTGCCGCAGAATAAACGCGCCGGAAGAATATTTAAAACGGCTGAACCGGTAATTTGGATCTAATGAATACGATCTCCGGGTTTTGCGCCGCTGTCAGGTGAAAGCAGATATATGGCGCTGCCTCCCTGGCCGGCAGCGCATACCATACCAAAGGATGTTCCGAATTTCATTTTTTTGGGTTTAAGATTGGCAGCCACAATTATCAGTCTGCCGATGAGCGTTTCAGCCCGGTATGCCTGTTTAATGCCGGCAAAAATCTCCCTGGTTTCAAAACCCAGATCAACAGTTAAACGCATGATTTTATCGGTTTCAGGAACCGGCTCTGCGGAAATTATTTTTCCTACCCGCAAGTCGATTTTAAAAAAATCATCAGCTGTGATCTCGGCTGCCTGCGGTTCATATGAAGCCATGGCGGGAGCAGCAGGCGCTGCCTCTTTTTTGCTCTCTTCAATCATGGAATTTACATCCTTTTCGGTTATTCTTTCAGCTAAATACCGATAGTTATTGATTTTTTTATTCCGTATTATTTCCCGGCAGGCATTCCAGCTGTACGGCTGTTCGGCAAGCAGATCGGCAGCCTGATCGCTGTAGGAGGGAAGAACAGGGCGCAGGTAAACGGCAATTATGCGGAACACATTGATTACCGCCGTGAGAATTTCCCGGGCTTCTTCCGGTTTACTGCCGATCAGTTTCCAGGGCGCTTTTTGATCAAAAAAACGGTTGGCCTCATCTGCGATCTCCCTGATTTCCAGCATGGCCTTGGAAAAATTTCTGTTTTCAAAATGATCTTCAATAATTGCTGATTTGGAAATGGCTGTTTCCACCAGTTTTAAAGCTTCGCCCTGCAGGGTTCCCAGGCGGCTGCCGATTTTTGAGAGCATCTGTATACCGCGGGAAGCAAGATTGGTTATTTTACCGATCAGGTCGGAATTAATGCGCCGGACAAAATCATGCATACTCAGGTCAAGATCATTGGCCGAGGCATCGAGTTTGCAGGCATAATAATAGCGTAAAAAACGGGGATGAATATATTTTAAAAAGGTACGGGCCCTGATAAATGTCCCGCGCGATTTGCTCATTTTTTCCCCGTTTACCGTTAAAAAGCCGTGCACCAGAACGCGGGTGGGCAGGCGGTAACCTGCGTTTTTCAGCATGGCCGGCCAGAACAGGGTATGGAAGTAAACTATATCTTTGCCGATAAAATGATAAAGTTCGCTTTCTTCGCTTTTCCAGTAGGATTCAAACTCTTTCTGTTCCGGAAACAGATTAAGAGTGGATGAAATATAACCGATGGGAGCATCAAGCCATACATAAAAAAATTTATTTTCATAACCGGGTATGGGAAAACCGAAATAGGGAGCATCGCGCGATATATCCCAGTCGTGCAGCCGGTCTTTAAGCCATTCCTCAAGTTTGTTGGCAATTTCTTTCTGGGTATGCTCTTTTACCCATGCGGCAAGAAATTCCCTGAAAGGCTCTAACTGGAAAAAAATATGAAGGCTCTCTTTCTTTTCAGGCGTACTGCTGCACAGCGAGCAATGGGGATTAACAAGTTCATCGGATGTATAGGTAGCGCCGCATTGTTCGCAGGAATCACCGTATTGCTCCAGGGCATGACAGCGCGGGCATTCGCCTTTGACAAAGCGATCGGGAAGAAACATTTTATCCTGCGGACAGTAATTCTGCGCCAGGGATTTTTCCGTGATATACCCGCCTGCTTTCATTTTGCCGAAAAACTCTTCCGCCAGTTTGCGGTTTTCTTCGCTGTGCGTGGTATAAAAATTGTCAAAATTGATTTCAAATCCCGAGAGATCAGCAGTATGCTTTGCCTGGTATTCGGCAATCAGCTGTTCGGGAGTAAGGCCGCACTTTCTGGCATTGATCATTACCGGCGTGCCGTGAGTATCGTCAGCGCATACATAGCGGCAGTCATGTCCGCGCATTTTCTGAAAACGCACCCAGAAATCAGCCTGCAGATATTCCACCAGATGTCCAAGATGAATATCTCCGTTGGCATAGGGAAGCGCGGCTGTAACCAATATTTTTCGTTTTGGCATGGGTATTTTAAATTGCAGATTTATTTATTATTTATTACGCAGGATTATTCCGCCGCTGATCCGCCATTTTCCGCCCTGCTGTATATGTTTTTTTATTGCCCGGTGCAAGGATGATTTTTCCGGTATTTCGTTATAGTCGGATAAAACCCGCCCGAAAATCTGGGTAAACAGGTTATGATCATTGGCATGGGGCAGAGGATACAGTCTGAAAAGCTTCAGAAACTTTATTATATTGGAATCAGGCTCCAGATAATCTGCTAACTGGCTGTCGCACAGCCACGATTGGCAGGTAAAAGCGCTGAAATTCCAGGAGGGAAAGTACCGCGGGAAAAAAATTTCCGCAGCTTTTATGGATTCAACGCATTGCGGTATATCCAGCGGTCCTGTTTCGGGAATATGCATGCCCAGAACAGAATCCCCGGGGGCAAGTATAATTTTATATTCCGGGCCGAAAAGAGTTGCTTCTTTTTCAGCTAAACCGCGCTCGTTTATTCTATGCGCATTGATACCCCCGGAACTGCAGGTAAATGTGCTCTGCCATGCCTGCGGGCTGAAGACAGAATCGGCGCCGTCATAGTTGCCGTCCGGGCGCATAAACGTATCCCGGTCAAGGATAAGTTCGATATTCCCGGAAGAGTTTTTCAGAGCCATGATTTTGTGCGCCAAGGCGCTGAAATTAAATTGCAGCCGGCCCAGCCTGAAAAGAGAGGAATGAAAATGATTATTAAGCCAGTGCATCTGGTCAAAGCCGAATTGGCCGTGATAACGCCGGAATTTTTCAATCCAGAGTATTAAATCGGAAAGTGTGTCAACGGTAATGGGCCGGGGAATTCCCAGTGCGCTCTGATAGGTAAAAACAGCGGGAATATGCTGCGCAAAAATATAAATATAAAAAAGCGGCGCCTGTTTGTGAACCGTATCAGGAATGGCCGGCCATGAGCTGATCTTTAAATCCTGCGCGTTTTTATGTCCAAGAAAAAGCATATAATAGCAGTGCCAGGCTA
>DNNS01000647.1 GCA_003497555.1 Spirochaetia bacterium | reverse complement strand
GGCGTAGTCCTTTACAAATAAATTTTTCAGGGAGGCAAAATGTTATACACCAGGGAATTCATTCTGGTTCAGAAAAAAAACATTGGCAATCAGGCTATTATGGAAGCATTCACTTCACGCCCAACTGCCAAGGTAGGAAAAATCGAAGTAATAATTGTACTGGTAATTATTGCCGCGTTCATCGGGCTCATGATTTATATGCAGCGCAAACAGAAAGAAAAAGAGCGTATAGAAGCGTCTATTCAAAAATACCGGCTTTTAAGCGGAAAACTCAAATTTACCGATGAAGAAAAGGCCTTTTGCGAGATGATGCTGCGCCGATATAATATTTCCGCCAAGGGAGATTTTATTACCGATCGTAAAATGTATAATTCCCTTACAACAAAATTTTTTGAAGACGAAGTTTCCGCATACGATGAAGAAAGAAAAAATATCTATTACAGTCTTATCGGTTCACTGAGAAAAAAATCAGGTTTTCACAAACCGCCTCCCAAAGAAGTGATTATTACAACCAAAGAACTGGAAATTAACCAGCGCATAAATATCAATGTCAACAAAAAAAATTATCCGGCGCAGGTAATTGAAAACCTGGAACAATATCTGGTTATAAGCTCTCCCATGTATGACGGCAAACATATTTTTATCGCATCCGGGCAGGAACTTTTTCTGTATTTTTACCGGCCGCGCGACGGACATTACCGGATAAAAACCAGGGTAATAAAAATTATTCCCGAACCCATGTATTCACTTTGTCTTGAGCATATCAATAATGTAAAAGCGCCTGTAAAGAGGCATTATTTAAGAGCGGAACTTGATGTAGAGTGCTCTTTTACTCTGCTGCCCAAGGATTTTTTCCAGATCGATTCTTCTCTGATACAGAAAAACAAACGCGGCAAGGTGGGAAATATTTCCGGCGGCGGCCTTTTTCTCACCAGCAGTGAAGAAGTGGATATCGGCGCGTATGTTATTTTAGATATACCAATCGGCAAAAAAATGCTTACGGATCTGCGCGGTAAAATTATGAAAAAAATCAAAAGCGGACCCGCACAGTGTCAATATGGCATTAAATTCATAGGGATATCCCAGGAAACCCAGCACTGGATAATCGAATACTGTAATCATGCAGCNNCCCGCGCAGTTATTTTTAAACACTTTTAATATGAAAGTCCTCCTGATAAATCCGCCGAATTCAGTTAAAACGGAATTCAAATTTCCAATTACGATTTTTCAGCCGCTCGGCCTGGCATATATCGCAGCCGTGCTGGAAAAAAACGCTATCGAAGTAAGAATACTCGATGCGCTTGCCGAGGGATGGACCAATGAAAAATGCCTAAATGGAATGTGCAGAACAGGTTTGGATGATCAGGATCTGATCGGCAGGATTTTAGATTATAAACCCGGTATAGTTGGCATAGCATCGCCTTTTTCATCACAGGCTCATGAAGCGCATCACGCCGCCAGGCTTGTCAAGTCAGTGCTGCCTGATTCAATTGTAGTTTTAGGCGGAGCTCATCCCTCAACGCATGTTGCAGACGCTTTATCCGATAAAAATGTAGATTATGTAATTCAGGGCGAAGGCGAATATTCTTTTCTTGAACTGGTTAAAACCCAGAATAATAACGGTATAACAGAGAATATCTCTAATCTTGCCTACAGAAAAAAAAACGAAATAATTGTTAATACCGTTAAATTTATAGAAAATCTGGATGAATTGCCCATGCCGGCCAGACATCTTCTGCCGATGAATATTTATTTTCAGGCGGCAGGAAAGGTAAAATCCGCAAGAAGTATTTCCACTTACAGGAAAAACTGGGCGACAATTTTCACAAGCCGGGGCTGTCCGTACAGATGCGTTTTCTGCACTATCAGCAAAACCATGGGGCGTAAATGGCGGGCCAGAAGCCCGGAAAATATATTTGAGGAAATTCAGGAACTTTGCATAAAATACAATATAAGGCATTTTGACATAGAAGATGATAATTTAACGCTGGATAAAGAAAGGGCAAAAAAATTATTCAGATTAATCATTTCCCGCGGCCTGAAATTTGAATGGAGCACGCCCAACGGCATCAGAGCCGATGCTATTGATGAAGAAACAATTATGCTTATGAAAAAATCCGGCTGCTGCAGAACAATTGTTGCGCCCGAATCAGGCGTACAAAGAGTAGTTGACAATATCATTAAAAAAAATCTGAGTCTTGACCGGATCGAAAAAGCCGTCAGCTGGTGCAGAAAATACCGGCTTCTGGTAGAATGCTTTTTTGTAATTGGATTTCCCGGCGAAACAATTGCGGATATAAAAGAAACCATCAGGTTTGCCAAAAAACTCAGGAAACTGGGAGCTGATGACTGCGGATTTTTTATTGCCACTCCCTTTTATGGAACGGAATTATACGATTTGGCCGATAAAAACGGTTATCTGTCTGATAAATTCGATAAATACAGTCTTAATACTTTAAGCGGAGTTCCAATGATAATCACCGGTGATTTTTCCGCTGATGATATAAAAAGATTGTGGGACCAGGCAAGAAAAATCAATCCGGTTATTTCAGCCGGCAGAATCAAACTTGCCCTTAGTGTTTTTTTGGCAGATCCGTCAAGGGGTTTGCGGTTTGCCAAGGACGCTTTATGGAATTTCTTAAAAAAATAGCGGAACACACCTGTGCAGGAACCGGCTTATGAAGAATACAAATACCCGCATCCGGCTTTTATCATTAAACGTTCTACGCATCCCGGAGTTATGGCTGTTAAAGCGCATTTTCACCGTCATCTGGAAATAGTCTGCTTTGCCGGCTGCGCCGGAGGTAAAATAAAAATTGACGGAATGTTTTTCCCGTATACATCAGGCAGTGCGGTAATTATCAAGCCTTATGCTGTGCATGAGTATATTTTTCATTCTCCGCAGCAAAAACATATTTTAGCCGGAATCTGCATAAATGATTTTAACAGATTATTTGAAAATTCTGTTATTGCCAATACGGTAAAGATCATGATGAATGCGATTATTTCCCTGCCGACGGTTTTTCCCGCTGATTTTTCAAAACTCAGCAGACCGGCAGATAACATTCCCAATGAAAATTTGGCCGGCACTGCAGGCGGTGTATTGCTGTTAGCCGATATGCTGATTAAAACCGCAGGAAAAAAGACAGAATCTCCCGCCGGCAATAATTTTTTTTATGCGCAAATTCTTGAATATATGGAAGAACATTATGCATGCCCTGTACGTCTGGAGGAAATGGCGGTAAAGGCCGGTATCAGTAAATTTTATTTATCCCGCAGTTTTAAAAAATTTTTTGGAATGAAATTTCATGATTTTCTGGCCAAGGTGCGCATTAAAAAATCAGAACACATGCTTTCATATACATCAGCCTCTCTGTCAAAAATCAGTATTGACTGCGGTTTTGCCGATTTATCGCATTATATCAGGACATTTAAAAAACTGCATGGAGTGACTCCTGATGTTTTCAGAAAAAAATTGTACCGGTAAATTCCCAAGACTAAAAAATTAAGAGATAATACAGGTTTTATGATAATCCGCGCTTAAAACAGCAATTCTGTTCTATAATTCGGCAAAACCGTTCTATACTATAACCTGATAAAAGTATTATACTTATATCATTTCCCGGAGGGTATTATGCTAAAAGAACATTTGCCGGATTTTAATAATCTGCAAGCCGTATTAAAAAGAGGAAAACCGTCCAAGCCTGTGCTTTTTGAATTTTTTTTGAATAAAAAACTGTATGAATTTTTAAGCGGCAGGGCAGAACCGGAAGATGATTTTGAATATGCAAAATACCTGATAAAAGCCTTTTCCCGTGCCGGTTATGATTATGCAACCATGCATTTAACCAGAAAAAAGTTTTTCCATACGCATGAACACGATCAGCTGGAATCAAAATCCCTGGACAGTGAAGTTATGATTACCGGCTGGAAAGATATGGAATTATACAAATGGCCCATACCGGAAAATCTTGATTTGGCTTTTTTAAAAAAACTTGACCTGGAACTTCCCGGTAATATGAAAATTATAATTTATGGTCCTTCCGGTGTTCTGGAAAACGCAATTAAGCTCTGCGGCTACCAGGGATTATGCTTTATGCTGGCGGATGATGAAAAATTAGCGGCTGCGGTATTTGATAAAATCGGAAATATTTTATATAAATATTATGAAGCAGCCAGCGCTTTTTCCTGCGTAGGTGCCTGCATTGTAAATGACGACTGGGGTTTTAAAACCCAGACCATGCTGGGCGCATCTGCCTTGCGAAAATACGTTATTCCCTGGCATAGAAAAATCGTCAAATTACTTCATACCGGTAAAAAATCCGTTATTCTTCATTCCTGCGGAAATTTAAAAGAAGTAATGAACGATATAATTGATGACATAGGTTTTGACGGAAAGCATTCTTTTGAAGATTCCATTCAGCCGGTTGAGGAAGCTTACAGGGAATATGGCAGCAGAATTGCAATTATGGGCGGAATTGACCTGGATTTTTTAATAAGAGAGAGCGCTGAAAATATTAAAAAACGCGTAATCAATATGCTCGAACTGACAGGTACAGCCGGCTACGCAGTTGGTTCCGGCAACAGTATTCCTGCTTATTGCCCGGCGGAAAAATATTTTGCCATGACCAGGGCGGCACAGGAATACTGATTTCAGACTGAAATTTATCCAGAACAATCTCAAAAGTTTTGTTTATCAAAAGAAGTTTTAACATCCGTCTTTGGGTGCAAATTTATTTCTTNNGCAGACTAACTATAGACGCGTACCCAAGAAAAAAAATCATACCCTCCGTCTTTTTAGAATTTGTAGTTATTTTTATTTCATTTTATAATTGACCCGCATAGAAGAAATAATCAGGGGTGAATGATGAGCATAATACATGAAAAAACACCTGACGGGCATCTTATAAAAGTTGAAGAGCTTTCCTTATCCCGCGAAATAGCAGATGAATTCAAAAGAATTGCTGCAGAACTTGTTGATAAAGCGCAGGGGGATATAATAATCGACCTTTCCCAAACCCAGTATATTGACAGTTCCGGAGTGGGTAAAATTCTTTTTATTCTGAACAAAACCAAAAGCGCAGGGAAAAATTTTTATATCCGGGCTATTCATGATCAGCTTTATTCTTTTTTTGCTTCCATTTCCCTTGACAAGCTTATGGATATACGCAGATAGAGCATTCCCCTGATGAAAAAAATCCTTATCATAAAAAATTCGGAATCTGCCGGTCCTTTAGCGGGTCTTTTTCAGATCACACTTGTAAATTCCTACCGCGAAGCTTTATTACCGCTGATTTCCAATCCTGATTTTTCCGCAATTGCGGTGTATTCCGACGATAAAAACCCCGAAGAATTAAAAATTTTTTTACGTAAAGTCAATGTTCTTAATCCGGTGGTTTCGGTTTTTATCATTAATCCGCCGAAAAATATTCTGCTGGCAGATCTGCAGGAGGCCCTGGCGGGGGTAAAAATCACAGTTTCTGATCAGGAAATTCCAGGCCTGCTTGATTCCATACCGGAAAACAAGCGTAAAAATAACCGCATCTCCTGGCCGTTAACCCTGTATGCCTATAAAAAACATAATCCCGATATCAGGCACGAGGGAATTATTTATTCGCTTTCCGTCGGGGGGGCCGGTTTTTTTATTGACGGTTTAAATTGCTCTGCAGGTGAAATTATTTTTTTAAACATACGTTTCCGCAGTTTTTCCTTTTTGGCAGAAGCAGCCGTACTCAGAGTTATCGCCGGCGACAGAAAAAAAATGGCTGTAAAATTCAGCAATGTTACTCCGGCTACGCTGTCATACATTGAAAATGTTATTAACGATAAATTAATGGCAGTGCTGCTTGCCTGAAACGGAGGTCTCTGGTGATTACTGCTGAGAAAAACGGCGATACCTGCAGGGTTGCTGTTAATGATAAATCCCTGAAACTTTCATCAGCTGATGAGCTGAAAAATACGGTTTGCAGGCTGATCGACGATGGAATTAAAACAATTAATCTTGATCTTGCCGGAGTAGAATATATCGACAGCTCCGGAGTCGGGAAAATTCTTTTTATCTATAAAAAACTTAAAAACTGCGATGGCAAATTTAAAATTACCGGTATCAGCCCGGCGCTTTATGAGTTATTTGACGCTCTGGCATTAACCGCTTTGTTCAATATTGAAAAAAAATAGCAATATTTAAAATATGCGCTTTACCTTTGACTCTCTTGCCAAAATAAACGCCTTTAACAGCGGCTTTGACGAATTCATAAAAGATTCACGCCGGGTATTCCTTCAGATCTCCGATTCTTTTCCCAGGCTCGAGCGCAAGATTAATGATGAACTCCTGGAAGCAACTACCATAATCGAATATTTTTTTCATAACAACCAGGACGCTACCCAGGGAATAACCAAAAAAATCAACGCCCTGGAGCATGAACTCGCCCGTGTTTCGGGGCAGATTCAGAATATTGTACAAAGCGATATTGTTTTTTTCAGCGGTCTGCTTACCGCCATTGGCAAGGTCAAGGAAATCATGGGAAAAATCGGGGCCATGAAAGATATATCCAAGGAAATCAAGCTTTATTCCATTAATTCCATTATATTATCCCTCCGGGCCGGCGAACGGGGTCGCGGCTACAGCGCACTCTCCAAATCTTTTATTGAATATTCCGAGGAAATGGAAAAACATGCCGGGAGTATTCTGGCCCAAAGCAATGAATTCATCGGTTATTTTTCCCGCTTTGAAGCTGAAATCCGCGATGTGGGAGATATACAGCTTTCACGGCTGAAACAGATGAATAGCGATATTGAATCCTGTTTTTCCCGGCTTCAGGTAAGTCTGTCCAATTCATCCTCAATTTTTTATGATCTGCTTAAACGCGTAGACCGCAGCAAGGAAATAAATGCCCTGATCATGGTTTCTCTGCAGAATCAGGATATTATTCAGCAGCAAATGGAGCATATAACCGCATCTTTCCGCAAAATCAGCGAAATTTTTTTCAGGCACCGTATTGCAGAAAAATGCGCCGGGCACAATGATTCCGAATCTACCCTGCACGAACTTGGAGATTTTTTCTGTCTGCTTTCCGCCATCAGCCGTCTTAACAGCCGGCAGCTGGAATCCATCAAAAACCAGATTAATGTCATACTGGGCACTATACAGCAGAATCTCAAATTGTTTACGGAAAAACTTTCCGACATTGCCGGCGATAAAAACAATATTCTTAATTTTTTTATCAGCAACTCCAGCCAGCTTGAAGGCAACAGCGGCATGAAGAGTATATTTCTTCCGGCCATTCAGATTTTAGGAGAAAGTTCCGCAGGTTTCAGCGCTTCGCTTGATAAAAAAAATGAACTCTCAAAAATGGGCAGCGGCCTGCTCGATCAGCTTAACTCCATTGAAAAAAAATTTTCTCTGGCCGGGGGGCTGAATAAATTTTTCCGGCAGATGAATACTATTGCCAAAATCGAGGTGGCGCGCGAAGATTTATCCGGCGGCGAGGAAGATCAAAGCAATGAAAGCCTGCATCGCCTGACCGATATGATCAACGTAACTTTCTCGGGCCTGGTATCATTTTTTACCGAGGCCAAACGTGATATAGAAACTAAACTTGCCGGTTATGCCGCAGATTTTTCCGCTCATTCCGCCACCATGCAGTCGGTCATACAGAAAACTTCTGAAGCCAAAACCCTGCTTGAACAATCTTCAATTATAATTACCGATCATCTTACCAATTTGGCGGGTTTTACCGAAGACCTTGACGCTGAAATAAAAAAAGCAGTAATTGAAATTGCCAATCTGGATTCTGTTTCCAACAGTATTAATGAAAGCCGGGACCGTATACAGGAAATTATCGATGAATCACAGGCAAACCTGGTTCAGATAGAAGAACATTTAGGAGTAAAAGAATGGCAGGTGCGTGAATCCGATATACGGGAATATATTGAAAGCTACACGGTGACTTCCGAACGCGACATTGCCGCTCAGACTTATGAATTTCTTGAGATCGAAGAAGGCAAAGATCATGAAAAATTTACCATGTTTTAAATTTTCAATCGGTAAAATTTTTATATGATAAAAATAATTTTTAAAGGAATAACAGAGACATCCAAAACAGCAGAATCAGGATATAAAATCCTAAAACAGCTGACGAATATTAATAAACCGGTAAAGGCAAATAAAATAACCGGAGGACACCCGAAACCATGA
>DNNS01000131.1:6189-9123 GCA_003497555.1 Spirochaetia bacterium | reverse complement strand
AAACGGCTATTTTCCAGGGAGTCATTATGGAATGGAGAGCAAGCCATATTCTGGTAAAAGACAAAACCCAGGCTGATGAAATCAGGCGTAAAATTGTTAATGGTAAAAGTTTTTCAGACATGGCCAGGGAATTTTCCACTTGCCCGAGTAAATCAAGCAGCGGAGATCTGGGCTGGTTTGGTCCGGGAAAAATGGTCGGCCCTTTTGAGGAAGCTGTTAAACGCCTGTCGCACGGCAGTTTAAGCCCGGTGGTTAAAACCCAGTTTGGATACCATATAATAAAAAAAACCGGAGAACGCTGACAGCATTGTTTTAAAAAACCTGATTTTTTAAAAACAATGATTTTTATCCGTGCCGGTAAATTCCGCAGCACGGGAAAATATAAATTATACGGTTATAATTTTAATTGTACTTAGAACATGATCGGCAATACTTAAAGCTTCGGTGCGTGTTTCGCCGACAACAATAACATTACCGCCTTTTTCCACGTTGCTGGTAGGGGCTTTTACCAGATCACCGGTTTTATATTTAAGAAAAATATTTTTACACCCGGAAATTTTCTGTGCGTCTTCCAGTCCGTTGATGGAAAATATTTTGCCCGGGCGGGCAATAATGGCTTTTTCTGCAGACACCCGGGAAAATTTTTCTTCAAGATCAGGCGGGGGATACCCCAGGGCAATGGCGAGGGCATTAGCCGTAAGGTTTACTCCGGTAGCGTAAGGATAGGTGAATCCGGACATGAATCCGCCTGAAAGCCGGGCGGCAATTTCTCCAACCATGGCTCCCTGCGGAGTAATTTTAATATCACCCTTGGCTGCACCGATAGTTATACCGAGCGCTTTTATTCCCTGCTTAAATACTTCACAGCCGGCGCTGATCTGATCCGGGGGAAGTGCGGAAGGCATGATATGACCGGTTTCTATAAAATACGGAGGATTTTCAATAATGCGGTCGCCAATTCCTGTAATAAAGATTTCTCCATTATAAACCAGGGCATCGATTGAGAGTTCCGGGCCATCCATAAATTCTTCAATTATCACGGTTTTGCTTGCAGAAAATTGTACGGTTGTGTTATAAGCCTCCCGGGCTTCGATGATCGAAAATATTTTTTTTACGCCGCGCGCGCCCATATTGTCTGCAGGCTTGATTACCAGAGGGAAAGAGAGCCGGCTGCAGGCTTTTTCAATTTCATTATAATTTTTTATGGAAACAAAGCCGGGCTGATTGACATGATAGTCTGCAAAGCGGCGGCGCATCAGCGATTTATCAGAAGCTGCCAGAGCATCCTCGTATTTAATGCCGGGAAGACCGAGCGCTGCCTGTGTTTTGGCTACGGTAACCGAAACATCGGTACCTGCAGTAAATACAGCATCAATGGTTTTTTTTTTTGAAAACTCGGCAGCAAAGGATGCAATGCCATCGGCGTTGCGTGTACTTATGATGAGCGGATAATCAGCGAGTTTCATGCCTTCGGCCACAGGATCAAGATCAGCCACAATAGTAAAAAGGCCAAGCTCTTTTGCGGATTTTATGGCCGGAATCTGCAGGAGACCGCCGCCGATTATCAGTACGGTTTTTCCTGAATAATTTTTAGTCATAAGATTATACGCCGTTTCATCTGCGGCTACAGCTTTTCTCCGCGCAGCATGTCTTTATATGACCAGCGTTTACGGATTATGCGGAAAGATGATCCTGAAACCAGGACCTCCGGTGCAAGCGGACGGCTGTTATACATTGAAGACATGGCCGTACCGTAAGCGCCGGCATTAAAAAATGCCAGATATTCGCCGCGCTTTACCGGCTCAATACTGCGCCCGGCGGCAAAAATGTCGCCGGTTTCGCAGAGCGGACCGACAATATCGGCGGTTATCGGTTTTTGGGCTGTTTTAATAATACAGGGACTGATTTCGTGATATGATTCATACATGGCAGGACGCACCAGATCATTGAAACCGGCATCGGTAATTATAAAATTTTTACCTGCAGTATTTTTGGTATATTGTACCCCGGCTATCATTAATCCTGACGGGCCGCTGATAAATCTTCCGGGTTCGATCAAATAACGGTAAGGACGGCTTTGCAGAAGGGGAATAATTTTTTTTCTGTATACGGTGAAAGGAAACGGTTTTTCAGTTTTGCTGTTATAAACAATACCGAAACCTCCGCCCAAATTAAAAGTTTGCGGTTTGAAATTATAAGCTGCTAAAAAATCGATTATCGAAAACATTTTTTTTACTGCTTCGGTAAAAGGCTCTACGGAAAGAATTTGGGAACCGATATGCATATCAACTCCGCAAAAATCAATATGCGGAAAGAGATTTTTATTTTTTAAAACTTCTGCTGCCTGTTCCGGAGCAATACCGAATTTGGTTTCTTTTTTACCGGTAGTGATTTTTTTATGCGTTCTGGCATCAACGTCAGGATTGATGCGAAAAGCGATACGGGCTGTTCTGCCAAGCCCGGCGGCAATTTGTTCGATTACACCGATTTCTTCCGTGGATTCGGCATTTATAATTTCCACGCCGAAATCAAGCGCGGCTTTGATTTCTTCTGCGGTTTTACCCGCGCCGGAAAATACCAGATCGCGTCCTTTCATACCGGCTTTTTTACAGCGGAATAGTTCCCCTCCCGAGACAATATCAGCCCCGGCTCCGAGCTTTTTAAGCAGGGCAAGAATTGCAATGTTACCCAGGGATTTTACTGAAAAACGCAGGGAACAGTTCAAGCCGGAAAAAAGATCGCGCAGAATTGTATACTGGGAATTGATTAGTGACTGCGAGTATATATAGCAGGGCGTGCCCGTGCGTTTTATTATTTCACTGAAAGGAGTATCTTCTATAAAAAGAATATTATTTTTATAAACAAACATCGCTTGTAATTATAACATAAAATAAGCAAAAAAACCGGTATAATAGGGTGCAAATTTATTTCTTG
>DNNS01000131.1:0-6162 GCA_003497555.1 Spirochaetia bacterium | reverse complement strand
CAAGAAAAAAAATCATACCCGGTATAATAGATTAAAGTTGAAAAAGGAAATTTCTATTCATCAGTCAGTCTCAATAAATACAGGGCTTTCGCTCAATCGCAGTGAATCCGCTTGAACGGTTGCCTCTTTCCCCAGGTAATCTGTAACTTTTATCGGGCCGCGGAGTTCTGAGAGTAATCGACCGCTGGAGCTATCGCACCATACAACATATACGCTTTTACCATCGACTGTAAATTTGTACCGCCATTCAGCAATTTGCTCTACTGCTGAGAAGTTTCCGATTTTGCTGATCAGAGCTTTCAGGCTGTAATAGGCTTCTTTTTTTACTCCGGCACCTTTATCGATATTTGAATCCCGGCAGACATTGTCGGTTGCAGGGGAATCGCACATGCCATTGTAAACAATGCCGGTAAAGTCGAATAATCCGTCAATTTGTCCCATGAAGCCGAACCATTCCACAAATTGACTCCAGAAAATATAGCCGGCGCCTGAAGAAAAAGCTTGCGTATACCACTTGATCAAGGTCTGAGCCTGTTCGCGTTCGCTGTGATACGGCGCACTCATTCTTCTCGATCCTTGCGGTTGTCCGGAATGTGTTGCCATTTCTGTTATAAAAATCGGTTTGTGAACTCGGGAGGAAAAGTCTTTGAAAGATGGCATGTCCTCAGCGAAAAAAATATGAAAATCATACGCATCAACGTACGAATCGCCTTTGTCTATGACCAGCGTATAATAGTTTTTATTCGGCAGGGTACTGCCCATCACAACAGAACAATCCGGGCACGCTTTTTTAATTGTTGAAGAGGACCTTGCCAGCAGTTCAATATAGGTATCGGCCTGCGCGTACCTGTTTGGTTTGCCGACCTCATTATGCACCTGCCAGTATTTTATTTTAGAAGAATACTCTGAGACTATGGTTTCAAGCCAGACGTAGGCGTTTTCATTTAAATGATCTTTTTCGTCTATGTAGATGGTCGCAAAAATATCCAGCCCGTCTGCCACCGCCTGATCATATTTTTTCCTGCTGTATGAATCCAACTTATTTTTTGGATACCAGAAAGAAAGCCTAATCCATCCGATTCCCAGGTCATTTGCCATCCTGGATGACTCGGCAATCAAATCCATCCCGAATTTATCCTTCCAAATATTATAGAGAGAATCTCGTGACTGTCCGTAAACGTCTAAAAACCCAAACCTTTTACCCTTTTTTCCTGAGGTACATGACACCAGATCCCTCACCGATGTCGGAGATTCATTTATTTTACTCGTCGATCCGCTGGGGGTATGGGATTCTGTTGCATATGAACTGCCAGTAATAAAAATTGATAATCCCAACGCCAATGTTATACACTTTATTTTCTTGGTAGATGAATGTATGGATAAAAAAAAATTTTGCTTGTCAGAAATCATTTCATTCAAGCATACCCTGCCTGCAATTGCCTGTCAAGACTTTTTTTTACTTTTTTTTACTTGTTATTTAACTTTTTTTTTACTCAGGAATCCCCGCAAATGTCAGATACAAAAATTCCCCCAATGTTATGACCAGGCTGTTATTAAAGAACGGTCATGTCCGAATCGCCACGGAGAGAACATTGTTGGACAAAATCCTTGTTCGCGAGTTTGCTGCTCTGCGATTATTTATTTTTATTCTGATTATTCTAAAATTTAAAATCTGACTAGTCGTGAGCAGAAGATGAACCGGGCCTCCGCCGGAAATAAAACAGGCTGAATTTCGGCTGAAGTGGCTGTAATCGACCCGGGGCAGTAAAAATATAGAGGAAAATTATGGCTGGAAGATTGAATTTTGACAGTGAAAGGGGTATAATAAGCTTAAAAGGAAAGTCGTATTTATTTTGAATATTAACGAGCTGGTTGCACTTTATTGTTCAGATCGGGATTTTCTGAAAATAAACAGAATTAACCGTTCCACATTTATCGAGCAGGATCAGAACAAATCATTTNNCTATTATGAACTGATTATTGTCTTAAGCGGAAATGCCCGTTATGAATCCTCAGTCAGCGCAGAAAATATTACCCGTGGTTCCGTTCTATTCAGCCCTTTTGCCCGGAAGCACCGGATTTGCGCATACCGGGGGCAGCTTTCATTTTTGAATTTTTCCTTCCTGCCGCAGATTGTAAACAATCTGTTCAATATCCATCAGGGCGCAAACTTGCTTTCCAGTTCACGGCTGCTGCGTTTTTTTCATGCAGGAGGCGAAGGCCGGAATATCATACTCTCAATTCCCGGCCATGAGCAGTTTCTGTTTTTTTCATCTTTCCTGTCTGTTGTCCATTTATATAATGACAGTATTCCGCAGCCGGAAAAAGCCGTGAAGCTGTTCCTGATCTATCTGGATTTGCTGTTGGAAAAATGCATGCCGGAAACCGAAGCCTATCCGGGAATAACAGACTCCCGGATCAGCCGGGTAATTGAATATATTGAAAATAATTACCTGGGACAAATCCAGCTTGCCAAAATCGCCGCAGATTGCGATATTCCCGTGCCGACGCTTGAAAAACTCTTTAAACAGTACGTACACACAACGATCACAGCCTATATTACCGCCAGGCGTATTACGTATGCTTGTAACCAGCTCGCAGATAACAGTCTGCCGATCACTCAAATCGCCTATCATTCCGGCTTTAACAGTTTGTATCATTTCAATCATGTATTCAAACGTCTGATGAAATCAACGCCGACTCAGTATCGCGCTGTCCATACAAAAAAACACAAATAATTATAAAAAAACGCAAGTATTGTCTATAGAGCTGAAGTATACTATTTTCATAATTAAAAAAGTGCGGAGATTTTTATGCGAATATTTATGAGTAAAACAAAAATCCTCTTCGCGGCAGTTCTTATGCTGTATGCAGGGCTGCACAGGCAGGTTAGTGCTTTTGAATTTAATCTTGATCCGGCAATAATTTCAAAAGATAAAGCAGTGTCGTACGGAAGCCAGGCCCCGGAATCAGTAAAAGAAAACGGGATACCATGCCTTGAATTTTCCGCTACGCAGGATACTGCGGCAGCCATGGTTCTGAAAAAAAGCGGTTTTGAAATACCGCGCGGCTTTATTATTACCGTCAAATTTAAATCAGATGCAGCGCAAAGCAATCCGTATCCCCGGCTGCTGGAAATGGCCAAGCGGTTTTCACTCCATATTCAACAGGGAACACCGCAAAAATTAAAATTCATGCTTTTTGATGAATCAGGCAATGCATTTGTTCAATTGATTGAAGAACTTAAAAATAATGATGAGTGGCATACTGCAGTGTTCGCATACGATCCTGAACAGAAGAATATGTACCTTCGCCTGGATAACGGCAAAATTTTAAAGGATGTTGTAAATTTTAAGATCGGCGCTTCAACTGATGAATTTTTTTTCGGTGCCACGATGCTGGAAAATTCTTCCCGCGGGTTTACAGGATATATTGCAGATGTGACTGTCCGTAATCCGTATACATTCAGCGCAGAAAGTTTCGGCATAACAGTAGCGGCTGGCGTAAAAGTTCAGGAGGATACCCCCGGCATGATATATACAACCGTTGCCGAGATTAGCGGCCGCCATCTGGCATTTCCCGGGCTGACGAAAGCACAAAACGGCGATCTGCTGGCTGTATTCCGCGAAGGAGTTGATCATGTTTGCCCGTACGGCAGAATCTGCATGGCCAGGTCAAAAGATCGCGGGAAAAACTGGTCAAGCCCCGTCGGTGTGTATGATACGGAATCTGATGAACGGGATCCCTCAATTCACACACTGCCGGACGGAACTGTGGTGATTGCTTCCGGAGGCTGGAACAGCTGGCTGCCGCATAGTTTTCTGAGAGAAAAATATACCCAGGCTACTGAATATATCAAGCAGGCCGGACCGGAAAATTTCGGAGGCGGATCCCGTTATCTTTTCTCAAAAGATAACGGTAAAACCTGGTCACTGCCGGTAAAATCTCCGGCGTTTTGCCCGCACGGTCAGTTTTTTTTCCAGAATAAATTCTATATCCCAACGCTGGAAACAGATACTGCCGCAAAGAAAAGAACCGTGGCATTTTATGAAGGTTCCGCGAATGGTGAAAATTGGAAAAGATTATCTGCAATCGGTGTTTCACAATGGGAAGCGAACGCATATGGAACAACTGCAGTGTATGAAGAACCGCATTCAATTGTTTTACGAAGTGGAATTTTTATTACAGCAATTCGGGTGCCAAGTGACGGATATATCCGTATTTCTTATTCCTCAGATCGCGGCGCAACCTGGAGCGAACCGGTGAAACTGCCTGTGCAGGGATATCCACCGCATCTGCTGGAACTTTCAGACGGCAGAATTCTTATGACCTACGGATACCGGTACCGGCCTTATGGAATACGCGGCTGTCTGAGCGCAGATGGCGGAAAAACCTGGGATCTGCAGCATGAAATCATCATCAGACAGAATGGACAGTCTGTAGATCTGGGATATCCGGTAAGTATTGAACTGGAAAAAGGACAGGTTATGACTGTGTACTATTACAATACGCCGGATAGGCCGGGTTGTTTTATTGAATGCGCAGCATACCGGCCGTAAACGGATAATAAAAACCATGAAAAACTGTTTGAATTTATTTTCCTCAAACCCACTACCGAAAAAAAATCATAACACGCATGTACCCCGCGTCCGTATAACCCGAGTCTGGGTTCCGGGATATATTGCTCTCCTGCTGACAGCTTTCTCCTGTTTTTCCTGCACCCGTCATGCAGTCAGCGGCAAGCATTCACATGCAATCCTGATATCCATTATGCAATCAGGCACCATATGGGAGCGGATACATGCAGCGGAGTATTTACTTGCATTGGATTTAGATCGCCGGATTATTCGCGAAATGTTCAGGCAGGAGTTGACGAAAACTGCTGCCGGCACACCTGATAATATCGGAATTTTGCGTGTCCTGGCGCAGGCTGATTCGGATAATCGTCAGGAATACTGTGAGAAGATAGCTCGTACACTTTTGGTGCGTTCGAATACCGGATTTATTCATGCAATTGAAGCATTGGGTAAACTGCATTATCCTGTAAATGAGCAGAGCATGCGGTTAATTTCCAGATTGGCAGACGATAAAGACGTATTGCTTGCTTCATACAGTCAGGTTTATCTGGGAGTAATGAATTATCCGGGATATAGCAGCATCCTGATACGTAATCTTACCGGTACCAATATGACTTATCGCATACCGGCAGCGAATTTATATTTTTATACTTCTGCGGTTGAACATCAGGCAGAATCTGTTTTGCGTTCAATATTAAAAGATCAGAACGAATCTATATTGCTGCGCACTTGTGTTCTTGGCGTTCTGGCCAAACATAATCTGCTAACCCGCAGCGAGGTACTTGATTTTTTTCAACAAAATCCGCTGGAAGGAAAACCGCTGCGTTTTGCTCTAATCGCTTTGGCCCAGGTACCGGGCAAGGATAATCCGCAGCAGTTGCTGCTCTGGCTGGGCAGTAACGATAATGAAACTAAGGCAGCCGCAGCCTATGCGGCATTAAGCAGGAGAAAATTATGAAAACACTCAACACCGCCGCCGTAATGCTGTTTGCAGTATTGATCAGTACCAGCTGCGCGCCCGGTAAAGCCAAAAAAAATCAGACTATTGAACTTGCAGTAGAAGGATGGCGCACTCTTGCCTGGGCCCCGATTTATAATCAGGCAATCCGGATTTTTGAGAAACAGCATCCCGGATACAAAGTGAAACTCTGCGGATATAATCAGCGTTCTGAAATTCTGACCAGGATTGCAGCCGGCACAGCGCCGGATCTGCTCGCCTGGGACGATGAACCGTTCCTGCCGCTTGTACAGAAAAATATCTGCCTGTGCCTCGATGAATATATCAAGCAGGAAAATTTCAATTATGCGGATTTAATCAGCCAATCCCGGCAAATCGGCACAGTGCATAATTCCGTTTACGGAATCGTGTACGACGGCGGTACAGAAGTGATGTTTTACAACAAAGATCTTTTTGCCGCCCGCGGCGTACCGCTGCCGCGGACTGATTGGACCTGGGACAATATGCTTGCTGTTGCACGCAACCTTACAGCAACTGAGAACGGACAAAAGCAATACGGTATCAGTATGCACTGGTGCTGGGTTAATTGGCTTTCCTGGATCTGGTGTTCGTCGCACAAATTTTTTG
>DNNS01000692.1 GCA_003497555.1 Spirochaetia bacterium | reverse complement strand
GAGATCAAAGCCGATGTGTCCGGTATAATTACGGAAATATGTATAAAAAACGGACAGCCGGCTGCCGGCGGCCAGGCATTATTTAAAATAAAAAAAACGTGAAAGCAGGCTTGGTATTCGCCCTATCACTGCTTGGTGCAAATCTTCTGCTGTGCGATAATCTTGAAACTTATAAAAAATGGACAGCGGTCCGGCCCTCCATAAAAATTTCGCTGCTTTCGCAGGCTCCCCATCCGGTGCAGGTACGCATCCTGCCGTCCGCCGAAGGCGCGGTAAAAATGAAAATAAGCAATTTTCCGGATTTTCGCGGCAGCGAATGGCAGAAATATTCCAAAGAAGTAAAATGGCAGATTGTTGATACTGAAGATATTATCAGTGTGTATGCGGTATTTAAAACCGCCCGTAATGAAGTGTCCGATGTTGTTAATGACTCTATTTCCAGATCTGTACCATATAAAAAAGTTGAACTTTCCGAGAAGGTTTATATTGACTGGACTGCCGGCAGTATATATGTAACTTCAGGCGGGAGCGCCGGAAGTTCATCATCCAAGTATGTGATGGATGCGGCCCAGAAACAGGCTGAACAAAAACTAGCAGAAAACGCCTACAGTGTCATTAAAAACATGTCTTTCGACAGTTCTTTCATGGTAAAAGATTTTATTGCCCGTCATGACGGACTGGCTGCCTATATTAACGAGTATTTAAACCGAATTAAAATCACTGATATCCGGTACGTTTCTGAAAAAGAAATTGAAATGCGCGGCCTGCTGCAATTCAGCGGACAGGGAGGCCTGTACGATATTTATCTTTCCAGAATATTTTTTAAAGAGCGCAAAACCGAAAAATATTTCCGCACGGAATTTACTTCTCTGGTGCTCGATACTAGGGGTTTATTTTACAAGCCGTATTTATTCCCGGAAATTTCTTCCGCCGACGGGAACATACTGTTCGGCGTTTCCGATTATGAGCGTTCCCGGGTTGCCGCACACGGTCTGTGCATTTATATCAGAAGCCTTCCTGATATTTTTTTCCCGGATGCCTTGCCGCTGGGCGAAAACCCGCTTTTCATCAAGGCTCTGTCCATAGCGCCGGCTGTTAAAAACCGCATAGTTGTTTCCATGCGTTCGGCTGCTTTTATTAATGCCAATCCGCAGACTGTAAATAATTTTTTAAGCGGAAAAATCTTTATAATCGTCGACTGAATATGCCGCTGCTTGCTGTTCTTGGTTTCTGGCTGCAGTTATGCCATGGTATGCAGGCAGAAAATAAAAGCATGGAAGAATGTTCTCTGCTGTTAAAAGAATTGTCTTTTTCCCTGCAGCGAAAAGATAACGCAAGCGCTCAATTCTACAAGTCTTTTTACCGGCTGATAGACAGCGCCCGTGATAATGATGCCCTGGCCGGCTGGTGTTACCTGGGAATGTCGGCATGTGATTTTTGGCAGAACGAACCGCAAATTGCCCTGCGTCATTGCTACCGGGCTCTGGAAGCAGATACTTTCTGTTATCCGGCCTTGTTTCAGGAATATTTTATATTGCGCAGTATTCCTGAAACCGATTCCAACCGGCTGGCATGCCATGTTGACCGGTATTTAAAAAACGAACCGCATCCGCAGGCCCGGGCCGTTATGGCAGCCGATTACCGCGCATCCCTTCTTGATTTTTCCGGAGCTCTTGAAATTCTTTCTGCAGCAGGAACCGACTCTTCTTTCCGCGGAGTCTGGACATTAATAATCAGTAATATGATCCGCGATACGATTTGTTTTTCAAAACTTGATTACCGGCAGGCTATGGCTGCATCCCTGGTACGTGTTCCGGCAGATTGGGCAAATGATAATCCTCTTTTCAGATCAGTTATCAAAACGGAAAAAAAAACAGGATTTTTAACAACCTCGGATTTAATCATCCGGATAAAAAATCAGACGAATGAAACGGTACCATACGTTAATGAAGAATTACAGGGATCCGAATTATATCTTTTTATCTGCCCTGCCGATGAAAGAAAAAAATTTCATAACCGCTTCTGGTTTCTCGGGGAACCGGATTACCTTCTCAAAGGCGCTGATCTTGTCTGTTTTGCGGCGCAAAAAATGCCGTAAGATCTTTTGGAATTTTTCCGATAATCAGACATGCTGCCAAATGGAGTATCAATATGAAAGAATCAAGCCTTCTGCGTTTTATCAAAGCATATCATAATGACCGTCTGGTGCGGGTAAATATCCATACCAAAGACGGAAATGTGTACGAATTAAATTCATTAAAAATCAACAGCCGTGCTTTTTGCGGAGCAGGCGGTAATGAAATTCTTTTTACAGAAATTTCACATGCTGAAATTACCGCTATCTAGGCGGAAAAAAGGCATTAAATTTTAAACTAGGTGTTGTCGGCTATTTAGACAATAATCTGGTTCCATTTTAGTCTGAATTCAATACTTCATTAATTATTTTTGTATATTTTTCAAGAATAAACTGTATTTGTTTAGGAGAATTTTCTTTTGTCATTATTTCTTCTATCATCATTGTAAATTTACTCTTTATTTCAAATACTTTTGCAGTTTTTGGTTCAGTCACTCCGTTTTCAATATAAGACGGCAGTATTTTCCAGTTATAAATTGTCTTTTTATGTAACTCATTATCAGACAAGAGATTTATTATTGAAGGACAATTCTCATTAATGAATTTCTTTTGCATTTCCTCTCCTGTCACAAATAAAATGTACTTCACTGCATCTTCCTTTTTCCTGCTGTTTTTATAAACAGAAAGGCCCTCTGTGCTTATCCAGTTTCTGGAAAGTTTTTCTTTTGGATGATTAGCGATATCCCATGTAATGTTTTTTATTTCAAGAAGCTGCTGCATATCCCATGTATGACCGACAGTCATAGCGATTTTATTATTAGCGAATATCTGATGTGCTTTCTGATCATTCATATCTCCCTTTTTAGGCTGTATTTTCAATCTAAATATCATATCATGCATAAATTGCATGGCAAGGTACGCTTCTCTGTCGCTTAAAAGACATTTTTTAAAATTTTCATCTGTTATTCCTTTTCCAAATGATAACAGACAACTAAATGGATCCAACGCGCCTACACCCCAGATAGTGCCAATATTGCCGACTGTATCTTTCCTAGTAAGCTTTATTGCCAGATTTTTCATTTCGGAATATGTCCAGTCTGCNNTGCTCAAAAATATTTTTATTATAAATAAATACTGCAGGTGTTAAAGCGAACGGCAGGCCGTATATTCTGTCTTTATAAGAATACCATTCCATGATATTTTTATAATACATTTCTTTATTAAAATTATTTTTTTTTAAAATATCCGACAAGTCACATAATATGTTTTTTTCGGCAAATATTGGAAACCCCAGGCCAAGCCATAATACATCTATATCCTCAGCTCCTGACGCTACCAGCGTTTGAAGTTTATCATAATACTGGCCATCAACACGTATATTTTCAATATTTATGTCAGGATTTTTTTTTTCATATAATCTTTTATAATATTGGAATTTCTTAATTGATGTCATACCGCTGCCATGATACACTTTAACGGTTTTTTTCGTTCTTAACTTTTGTGAACTGCATCCCAAAAAAAACAAACCGATAAATAATAAAAGTAATTTCATAAATTTCTCCATTTTAAAATTTTATAATGAGTTTACTTGTAAATATCTGTTTTTATATCCAAGCATAAAGAAAGTACAAATCCATGATAATAAAAATTACCTCAAAGATTATAGTATACATAGTAAATCTTTTTTGGTTATAATTCTTGTAATTTTTCATTTAATATTGTAAAATTTTTTAATTCAAGCACATTGCACATGACAAATGATTTTTCATACGACCCTTTTTTTAATAATTATATAATAAGTAAAAACTCGAATGCTAAAAAATATATATTTTATGAAAAAAACGGACTACAATATCTAAATACAAATAAAAATGAAATAAAAATTATTCCAAGATTTGTCTGCACTGCCGATAATGAAACCGCAATCCGGTTTCACAGACATTATTTCTTTGAAATGATACTTGTTGCCAGCGGCAATGGAATATACTGTGAAAGAAAGAAAGAGAATGTATTAAATTCCGGCGATATGTTATTTATAAATCATCTGAGGGAACATTTTATCAAATCTGCTGACAAAAAATTTTCTTATGCCAATATCTGGTTTTCACCGGATATTCTTGATCCTATATTCAATCTTGGTTCTGAGACAAAAAGCTATCAATATTACCGTCTGCTTGAACTTTTTTGCAGGAATGACCAGAATGATAATAATGTTTTATCTTTAAAAGAACAAAGCTTTGGGCGAATTTTAGCCGTTTTTCTGCAAATGAATCACCAGTTTATTACTTCCAGGATATATAAGCTAAACGAATTCGTTATTCATTTAACCAGTCTATTATATATCATTAATCAGGAATTCAGCAGCACTATCCATGAAAACGACAAATCTGATTTTGAAAAAATAACAGAATATATCAAAAAAAATATTGATAATAAAATAAAAATAAAAGAGATAGCTGATGCGCTTGATATAAGCCAGGCTGCCTTGTCGATAAAATTTAATAAAGTTTTGGGTATATCCATGCCGCAATATATCAACAATTTAAGGATTGAGCGGGCCAAACATCTATTATTGAATTCCAGCATGACAATCGTCCGAATTGCATATCTTACCGGTTTTAATGATCAGGCTTATTTTAATAATACTTTTAAAAANNCGTAGTTACAGAAATAAATATATCAGCCCAAGTTCACCGCTTTTTTCATGATTAAGACAATTTTTTTATAGAAATGTCATTTCCTGCATAATTCCTGAATTTTTAATAATCTCCTGGTTTGTAAACACGAATTTATCTCTATTGATGAGTTTAGTGTTAAAATGGATAAATAATTAAAATTCACATCATCTATAAAAGTGATAAACTTAGACTCAGTAAAAAATTACAAGTTTTTTTTGAAATTTTACAAGATAAAAATATCTGATTCTATTATAATTTTTCTATATACAGTGAAAAGGAAAATTCGTATCATGAATTTCAGAAAAAGCAGAATACTGAAAAAAATCAGAAATAACGGCATTGCCTTCAGTACCAAACTTAACACCTGCAGCGTTGTTCTTGCGGAAATTGCTGCCATGTCCGGTTTTGACTGTATCTGGATCTGCAGAGAGCATGTTCCTGCAGACTGGAAAGACATTGAGGGCGTTATTAAATCCGCAAAACTCTACGATACGGATACAATAGTCAGAGTAAGTAAAGGGAGTTACTCTGATATGATAAAACCTCTGGAAGCTGATGCTGCGGCTATTATGGTGCCTCATGTGATGAGTAAATCTGAAGCGGAGAAAATAGTATATTATACAAAATTTCACCCTCTTGGCAGACGTCCGATTGACGGTGGCAATGCAGACGGTAAATATACAATGCTTGAAACAGGCGAATATATTTTAAACGCGAATAATGAACGGATAACATGCATACAAATCGAAGACGTTGAAGGTATAACAGAACTTGATCAGATATGTGAAATTAAGGGTATCGATATGATTTTTTTCGGCCCGGCTGATTTCTCGCAAAGCATTGGCAAGCCTGGAGATCTTAACTGTGCTGAAATAATTACCATCCGAAAAAAGATTGCGCAATCGGCAAGAAAAGCCGGTAAAATCGCCGGTACGGTCGGAAGTATCGATAATTTCTCAGAACTTGCTGATCTTGGTTATAATTTTATTAACATAGGTTCTGATGTAAGATATTATGGAAAAAGCCTGGCGACTGTTATGGAAAAAATTTTTAAATATAATATATAGGAGTTTACAATGAGTGAAAATTTGAGAGTTTTTGCAATCGGCGCGCACCCTGTTGATATTTTTGATCAATCGGCGGGCACTATGCTGCATCATATTGAACGCGGGGACTGGGTGGGATGCTGTGTACTGACGCATGGAGCCAGAGTTCATGACAGGGTTATGTCTCATGAGATGTTCTACAAAAAAGAAATACCTTCAGGCGAAGAGCTTACAAAACTTATGAGAGAAAGAAGCGATGTAAAGGCTGATGAAGTAAAAAAGGCCTGTGGAATCCTTGGTATTAAAGACATTTTCTTTTTTGGTGCTGATGATGCTGTGCTTTTGCCTAACGGGCAGATTGTAAGAAAACTGGCCGCTCTGATACGGGAGCTAAAACCAAATGTAATTTTAACTCATTATCCCTATGAGCTTGGAGAAATATGGGGGCCTCACTCTGTTGCAGGACAATGCACATTAATGGCTATTGGTTACGCTGCTTCTGTTGATCCTGATGATAAAAATCCCCCTCATTCCACTACTCAGGTATATTTCTGGGGGCAAGGGGCAGCAAAACTTCCGCGTACTGTAATGGACACTACTCGGTCGCTGTACAATGATGTTTGTATCGATATTTCAGATGTAATTGAAAAAAAATTAAAGTGTATGGACGAGCTCTACAGCCAGGCATATGACGGTGTATATGCCAGAAAAAGACTGGAAACTGTCGACGGAGCTCATGGCGTATCAGGCAGAGTTGCCTATGCTGAAACATTCATAAGCTGGAAAATGCAGGTTTACCGATATCTGCCTGTAAGCGAAATACTTTTAAAAATGGATATGGAATCAGAACAGGATTTAAGGACAAAATTCAGCTACAGATTAAAAGTTTAAAATATGGAGTTTTTTTATGATTAAAAAAAATATTTTATTTATCATGCTAACTGCCGGCCTGGTATTTACGCAAAGCATCAAGGTAACAGACTTCTCTATTACCTATCCTTCTGAAAAACATTTTACCATAATAGTAAAAGCTAAAGCCGCGGATATAAAAGTAGGTAGTTATGCAATCAAAACAAAAGCCGCTGTTGAGGCCTCTCTTAACATCCCTGGTTTTACAATACAAAAAGACGGTTTCGCCAAACCCTCTCTCCTGGATATTGAAAATTTAGGAGATATAGATAACGGAAAATATGATGAAGATAAAAGCGATGGCGTATTCAAGAGAACATTTTCTATAGACAACTGGAAACCCGGAATGTATAGTTTTATCATAAGAGCTCACAACCGACCTGCACAAGGGGCGTATATTTCTGACGAAAAAAATTTTACTATCGAAATAGATAAAAACGGAAATGTTGTTTCAAACAATAATCTTTCTGTTAAGGCTATAGAAAAAAAAGAAACTTCTTCACTGATCAAGGGTATAAAAATAATAGAAAAAAAACTCGATTTCCCTGCAAAAAAATCTTTCAGGGTTACAATAAAGGCCGAAGGCGATGCTTTAAAAACTTTCAATGTGCGGTTTAAAGAACCTTTTGATTTAGATGCGTCTGTACCTGACGGGTTCGAACGAATCGAAACAGGTTATGTTTTCCCTCAAAAGATTGACAGACCTGCTCTCGGCGACGCTGATAACGGAGCTTATGATGAAGACAAAACAGTCGGCGTTTATGTAAGGACTTTTTCTGTAGAAGGCTGGCCTGCTGGCGAATATTTCATGCAATGCGCTGCTCACAACAGGCCCAGTGACAGTAAAAGCGAAGCGCTTATTGCCGAGATACGAGATATATGTTTTGTTATTGACAAGAACGGTTCTATAAAAGAATTTGTCATTAAAAAAAAGGAAAACGTTAAAGGAGAAAAAATTATTATCTATAAAAAAGAAGGTATCTACGCATGTTTTCCAAGTCTGACAAAAACGGAAAATTCTGATATCTTGATCACATCATTCCAGACAAAGATTGTAAGAAACCACATAGATAATCAGGGCGGAAGTAAAAAAATGATCTCTTGTGATAAAGGTAAAACCTGGTCAGAAACATCCTCAAACATTATTAATCCCAAGCTTAGTACAAAAAGCGGTAAAATAGTTACTTTCAGCGCTGTGGGATGGGTTTACGAACCTGAAGTAAATAAAGAAAAACTTGAAAAAGAAGGACGCATTGTAAGAAATGTAAGAGAAGGAACTATAGGATATCTGTCACCTGACTGCAAAGCAAGAATTTCAATTGACAACGGTAATACTTGGGAAGAAAAAATTATAAAAGCGCCAGATTATGTGTCAGGACTGATGAATCTTAATGATTATTCTTATGTTACAACAAAAAACGGGGTCAGACTTAGGGTAATCTACGGCAAACGGATAGATGGAAAACGCTATGAACCATTTTTTATCAGAACGAGCGATGAAGGAAAAACCTTTACAGTGTATCCCATGTTAAATGCATCTCCCGAGGTTACAGGTTTCGGAGAAAGCGTACTGATAAATACTGATGACGGCAGAATACTATGCGTTATGAGAACAGATCCTGACGGTTTTTTATACCAGTCATTTTCTGATGATGAAGGCACGACCTGGTCCGCCCCCCAAAAGACGCCCATGTTCGGTCATCCGCCGAATCTTGTAAATCTCGGCAATGGTAAAATTATCTGTTCATACGGATATAGAATTACACCTATGGGAATACGCGCTTGTATCAGTTATGATAACGGGAAAACCTGGGATATTGATAACGAATATATACTCAGATCAGACGGCGCAAACAGAGGTATGGACCTTGGTTATCCGTTAACTGTACTTCTAAGCGACGGGAGTCTTTTCACAATTTATTATATAAATCCTGAAGATAATATCACTCATATTGCGGCAAACAAATGGAGATTGAAATGAAGCTTTTTATCCTCATATGCTGCTTGACAATTATCATCATTTTTATAGTGAATTACTTTTGGGGTAATAAAATATCAATCCAATGGGAACAAAATCCTTCTTTACCCAAAGGGACAGCCGGACATGTTATGGATTTCTGCGGCGATGCTATTACGATCGCCGGCGGAACCTTCTGGCAAGATGATATCAAAATTTGGGACAATGAAATTATAGCATTTGATCCTGAATCAGACAGATGGAACATTGTTTCATATCTTCCCGAACCTGCCGGGTATGCTGTAAGCGCAAGTGTTGATAACAGCTTTTATATTTTAGGCGGAATAAATGACAAGACATATCAGGATAAATGCTATAAAATCACAAAAAAGTCGGATATGTATACTATCTCCGAAATAACTCCAATGCCGCAGCCAAGAGCATACGCAGGAGTGAGTTCTGATGAAAACAATATCTATATCATTGGCGGTAAAAATGATAATGAAAAA
>DNNS01000762.1 GCA_003497555.1 Spirochaetia bacterium | reverse complement strand
CTACCGAAGTTGAAATGAAAGAAAAAAAACACCGGGTGGAAGACGCTCTTTCCGCTACCCGCGCTGCAGTTGAAGAAGGCGTAGTAGCCGGAGGCGGTGTAACATTAATCCGCGCCCAGAAATCTCTTGATGCCCTGAAAGAAGCCGATGAAATACAAATTGGAATCAATATTGTACGTAAAGCCATGGAAGAACCGCTGCGCAATATTGTCAGCAACGCAGGATTTGACGGCTCTATTATATGTGAACAAGCCAGAACCCAGGGTGAAAAAATGGGTTTTAATGCTGCATCCGGAGAATGGGTTGATATGTTCGAAGCCGGTATTATTGACCCGGCCAAAGTAACCAGATCTGCTGTTCAGAATGCCGCTTCAATTGCTGCTCTTCTTCTTACCACTGAAACCATTGTATGCGATATTCCCGAAAAAGAAGCTCCTGCTCCGGCCGGTGCTCCGGGAGGCATGGGCGGTATGGGTGGAATGGGAGGCATGGGCGGAATGGGCGGCGGTATGGGTGGAATGTATTAAAAAAAAAATTATAAAAACGGAGTAAAAATATGTCTATTAAACCACTTGGCGCCCGGATACTTGTAAAACAGGCCGAAGCTGAACAAAAAACTTCCGGCGGTCTTTATATACCGGAAACTGCGCAGGAAAAAACACAGGAAGGTATTGTCATTGCTATTGGCGAAAGCGATGAAATCAAGGTAAAAGTAAATGACAGGGTTATTTACGATAAATACGCCGGTACTTCAATAAAAATCGACGGTGCTGATCATCTTGTTATGAAAATGGAAGATGTTATAGCGCTCGTTCAGAAATAACTTTCAGGCCGCAGGGAACACACCCTGCGGCTTTTTTCCTCACGGGATCAATTCCAGATATCAGTATTATATTTGTAAAGCCGTTTTAATTTGATATTTTCTTCCAGTAAATTTAGAGCAGTCATTACTGCAATTATTGAAGGGTTCATCACTTTGGCACCGGCAGCAGTTTTCAGCATGCGGGTATTTAACAGTGAAGCAATGGATTTCATGGTTTCAGCATTGGTATCTTTAGATGCCAGCTTGTAGTCTTTGCCGAAAATATTAACTGTAATGCTTTCTTTCACAGAATTAGTCCGAATCAGAACCTGCTTTCAGTTCTATTATCGGTCCGGAACTTGATATTATTTAAAGCGCGGATTAATTCTGATTTTTTTTTAAAACCAGCGGATTTTTATAGGAAAGAACGCCTGCGGCATGGTTCAGTACCCGCCCGTTGAATAAAAACTGTATTTCTTTTACGCTATGAAAATTTTTATTTATGGTCATGACTACCGACATAATAATATTTTTTTCATTTTGCGGCGTTATTCCGGTAAATAATTCCCGGTTGGCATTCAGATAAAGCCTGCCCCGGTATAACAGCGCCCCGGTAATACGGCTTCCCGGGGGAAACACATTCTGCAGAAAAACGGATTCCGGCCCGCTAAAGAGTTCATTCAGAGTATAAAGAATATCTTTCTCGCGGCGGAAGGAACGCGCGGTTTCTTTTTTTTCCATTACCAGTCTGCCGCAGGAGTCTGCATAATAAAAGATTTTTTGGTGCCAAATCCGCCAGGTTATTTTCTGGATCATGAAATAAAATAACAGTAATGCTGCAACTGCAGCCAGAGCCGCAATCAGCCTGCGTAAAAAAAACGGATCGTTGAATTTCTCCCGGGCGATATTAACAGTGTCTTTTGATTTATCACAGATATAATTATAATATTTTACAGTGTTGTATTTTACATCATTCATTTTTAGCCATGATTTTTGCCCAGGTATCTTTTAATCCGGTTATTCTGTTAAATACCGGATTCGCCCGGGAAGAATCCGTATCCGTACAAAAATAGCCTGTCCGCAAAAACTGAAAACGCTGCAGCGGGGCGGCAGATGCCAAAACAGGCTCGATAAAACCTTTTTTAATTTCAAGTGAACGGGGATTAAGATATTCCGTAAATTCTTTATCGCCGGCTTCGGGATTTATCGCCGTAAAAAGGCGATCATACATTCTGAATTCTGCCGATTGGGCGTGAGCAGCAGATAACCAGTGCAGGGTGCCTTTTACCTTGCGCCCGTCAGTACTCCAGCCTCCTCTGGTAGCCGGATCATATGTGCAGTGTATTTCGGTTATTTCACCGCTGGACGGATCTTTTATTATTCCCGTACATTTTATATACCAGGCATATTTCAGCCGTACTTCTCCCCCCGGAAATAACCGGAAAAAGCCCTTGGCCGGGTGTTCCATAAAATCATCGCGTTCGATATAGAGTGTGCGGGAAAAAATTACCGGGCGCGAGCCTGCAGCCGGATTTTCAGGATTATTTTCAGCCTGAAATTCCTCATGCCGATCAACAGGATAATTATCAACCACCAGTTTTACCGGATTGATAACCGCCATCATGCGCTGCGCGTTTTTATTCAGATCTTCGCGCAGACAATGTTCCAGCAGGGCGACATCTACCGTGCTGTTGGCTTTGGCTATGCCGATACGGATGCAGAAATCACGAATGGAACACGGGGTATAACCACGACGCCTTAGTCCGGAGATTGTCGGAAGCCTTGGATCATTCCAGCCGTTTACATGTTTTTCCTGAACAAGCTTCAGCAGTTTACGCTTGCTCATTACAGTAAAAGTAAGATTCAGACGCGCAAATTCAATCTGCCGGGGATGATGAATGCCAAGTTCTTTGATAAACCAGTCGTACAAAGGCCGGTGATCTTCAAATTCCAGGGTACAGATGGAATGGCTGATGTTTTCAAGAGCATCGCTCTGCCCGTGCGTAAAATCATACATGGGATATATGCACCATTGATCTTTGGTCTGATGATGGGTACGGTGCATAATGCGGTACATTACCGGATCGCGCATGTTAAGATTGGGAGATGTCATGTCAATTTTAGCGCGCAGGGTTTTTTCTCCGTCTTTAAAATCTCCGGCGCGCATACGGATAAAAAGATTGAGATTTTCTTCAATACTCCGGCTGCGGTACGGACTGGCTTTGCCCGGTTCGGTTAAAGTACCCCTGGATTTTCTGATTTCTTCCGCGCTCTGATCATCAACATAAGCGCAGCCTTTTTTTACAAGTTTGACTGCAAATTCAAAAAGCTGTTCAAAATAGGAAGATGCAAAATATTCGTGTTCTTTCCAGTCAAAACCGAGCCAGCGTATGTTATCTTTTATGGAATCAATGAATTCCTGTTCTTCTTTTTCAGGATTAGTATCGTCGAACCGTAAATGACAGCGGCCGCCGAATTCTGCAGCCAGGCCAAAATTAATACAAATGGATTTGGCATGCCCGATATGCAGATAACCGTTCGGTTCCGGCGGAAAACGGGTTATTACTGTTTTATATGTTTGGGCAGCAAGATCTTCTTTGATAATCTCGCGGATAAAATCATTATTGTTGATAGTAGAATTTTCCGACATGTTTACATCCAGTATCAAGGTATTATATAATAAAAACTCTGTAATTCCAAAAGGCGCGATTTTTTTTCTTGGGTACGCGACTATATTTATACCACAAAGCAGAAAATTCTTGATAACATGGTGCATACTCTTTTTTTTACTTNNCCAAGAAATAAATTTACACCCATTCCAAGATTTGCCAGGTCAGAAAAATATCAGAATCAATATTTATGCTTTGGTTGGCGATTAGAGTTAATCTGCAGAAAATGCCTGATAACGCGGGGTCTGATTTAAATGAAAGTATCTATACTTACAAATTTCCGCTTTATATTTTTTTGAAAAAATGGGAATTTGTAAGCACTCATAAATATTCGTAAGAATAACTGCCTTATTGTATAATTAACCGTATATAAAAGGAAGAATAATTATGCGTATGACCAGACTGCTGTTCCCTACTCTTAAAGAAGTACCCAGGGATGCGGTAATACCCTCGCATATTCTTATGCTGCGCGCCGGCCTGATCAGAAAACTTGGCTCCGGATTTTATACTTATCTGCCTCTGGGCCTCCGGATTCTGAAAAAAATCGAAAATATTATACGCGAAGAAATGGACAAAATCGGCGCCCAAGAGGTCCTTTTTCCCATTCTTATTCCCAAAGAGCTGTGGGAAGAAAGCGGACGCTGGGATGCTTTCCGCAAGGAGCTTTTCCGCCTGCAGGACCGGCATGAAAACCATTATGCGCTTGGCCCTACGCATGAAGAAAGCGTAACTGATCTGTTCCGCCGCGAATATACTTCTTACCGGGAAATGCCGGTTGTTATTTATCAGATGGCTGTTAAATTCCGCGATGAAATACGCCCGCGTTTCGGCGTTATGCGCTCGCGCGAGTTTATAATGAAAGATGCTTATTCTTTTCATCTTACAGAGGAATGTCTTGATAAAACCTATAATGATATGAGCATTGCCTATCAGGCAATTTTTAAAAGGCTGGGTTTGAAAACCCTAAGCGTGCGCGCAGATACCGGCGCTATGGGCGGTTCCGGTTCTGAAGAATTCATGGTTGAAAACGAAACCGGCGAGGAAATAATTGTTTTTTGCCGCAGCTGCTCTTATGCCGCCAATATAGAAAAAGCCGAAACTGTTTTACAGCAGCCGGATGTTTCGGCCGCAGCGGAAACATCCGCGCTTGAAGAGACAGCTACTCCCGGGGTACGTACTATTGAAGAGCTTGAAAATTTTCTGAAGCTTCCGAAAATGTCTTTTATTAAATCCCTGATTTATAAAAATCCCGACAGCGGTTCTTTGGTCATGGCATTAATCCGCGGTGATCGTGAAATAAATGAGAAAAAGCTGGCCGGAGCTCTGGGATGGGCGGAAATAACCCTGGCAGGCGATAATGAGATATTGGAGGTAACCGGGGCTCCCGCAGGATTTGCCGGGCCCTGTTTGTTAAAGAAAAAAGTTGAAATAATTGCCGATCTTTCCGTGAAGGAAATGCGGAACGCTGTTAGCGGGGCCAATAAAAAAGACACGCATTATAAAAATATAAAATTTGGACGCGATTTTACTCCGGATCGTATAGCGGATATCAACAAGGCGCACTCCGGCGATGCTTGCCCGTCTTGCAGACAAAAACTTTTCGAATCGCGCGGTGTGGAAGTCGGACACATTTTTAAACTGGGCGATAAATACACCAAAGCCTTCGGGGTAAAAATAGCCGATAACAACAGCAGCGAAAAAATTCCAATCATGGGCTGCTACGGTATCGGCGTTAACCGTTCCCTGGCTGCGGTAATCGAGCAGAATCATGATGAAAACGGAATTATCTTTCCGCCGCAGATTGCACCTTATCAGGCGGGTATTATCAGTGTAAATGCCGCTGATTCCAGGGTGTTCGCTGTTTCCGAAGAAATATATAATATTTTACAGAAAGAAGACATTGAAGCCCTTTGGGATGATCGCGATATCAGGGCCGGAATTAAATTCAAGGATGCTGATCTGGCGGGTATTCCGGTAAAAATTATTATCAGTGAAAAAGCCCTGGGCTCTGGACAAATTGAAATAAAAATCCGCAAAACCGGGGAAACGCGTATGGTTAAGAAAGAAGAAATCGCATCGGTTACTAAAGCAATTTTTGCAGAACTGGAAGATGCGCAGCAATAACGGAGCAGGTTCCGGAAGGCTATTTACCTGGAAGCCATAATATGGGGCATGCAGGAAATAATAAATCAGCGTTTATCAATTGGAATATAATTTCTGATTTTACTGCCGATATAAACCTGGCGCGGACGTAAGATTTTTGTTTCCTGATCGGAGTTTAATTCTTTCCAATGGGCAATCCATCCGGGCATGCGCCCGATGGCAAACATAACGGTGAACATTTCAACCGGTATCCCTATGGCTTTATATATAATACCGCTGTAAAAATCTACATTGGGATATAGTTTGCGTTCAATGAAATACTCGTCTCTAAGCGCGATTTCTTCAAGTTTTTGGGCGATTTCCAGCAAAGGCTGGCTGGTTTTAATTTTTGCCAATATTTTATCGCAGGTTTTTTTTAGGATTCTGGCGCGCGGGTCATAGTTTTTATAAACTCTATGCCCGAAACCCATAAGCCGGAAAGAATCATTTTTGTCTTTGGCGCGGGATATAAATTTTGATATATTTTCAGGTTTACCAATTGCTTCCAGCATTTCGATTACTTCTTGATTAGCCCCGCCGTGCAAAGTTCCCCAAAGAGCGCTTACCCCCGCAGATATTGACGTATATAAATTTACTCCGGAGCTGCCTATGGTTTTCACTGCAGTCGTAGAGCAATTTTGTTCGTGCTCGGCATGTATAATAAGCAGCAGATTAAGAGCCTTGACTATATCAGGATCGATTTCGTAGGTGGCTACAGGTGAAGAAAACATCATGTTTAAAAAATTAGCGCAATAGGTAAGATCTTTACGCGGATAAACAAACGGGTGTCCTTTGGATTTTTTATAGGAAAAAGCGGCAATGGTTCTGGTTTTGGATATAAGCCTGGTAGCAGCCAAATCAATATTTTCAATTTTGGTATTAGTTTCGATTTCGGGATAAAAACTGGATAAGGCGTTTAACATGGTAGAAAGAATATTCATGGGATGAGATGCAGCCGGGAAACCGTCGAAGAAATGTTTCATATCTTCGTGGAGCATAGAATGGTAATTAAGAAGTTCGGAATAATTTTCAAGTTCATTTTTACCGGGAAGTTCCCCATGAATAAGCAGATATGAAGTTTCGACAAATGTCGATTTTTCTGCAAGTTCTTCAATGGGAATACCGCGGTATCGTAATATACCTTTTTCGCCGTCGATAAAGGAAATAGCGCTGCGGCAGACCCCTGTATTCATAAAACCATAATCAAGCGTAATATGGCCCGTGAGTTTTCGAAGCTCGGAAATATCTATTGCTTTTTCGCCTTCGGTACCGGTAATGACTTTTAATTCGTATTTTTTACCCGCGATTTCTATGACAGCTTTTTCCATGCCGGCATTATACAATGATTTTACAGGAATACAAATTTTTTTTAATAGTTTGGAGTTTCCGGCCTTACAAATTTCCGGTTTTTTAAAAGGGTAATCTCATGAGGAAATTGACTAATTTATTCAAAAAACG
>DNNS01000333.1 GCA_003497555.1 Spirochaetia bacterium | reverse complement strand
AGTACAGGTGTTTCGGGTGTCCCGTCGGACATGAAGACTCCCTGGTGTTTTCCTCATTAAAATTAAATTATTTGTTTTTTTCATCCACAATTTTACTTTTATAATACCGCAGAGATACAGAGAATGCTGATCAAGTGAAGAGTCAGTATAGTAGCTTTTCCCGTCGGGATGCGGGCCGCGGGGGATAAAACCCGGTGTTGCTGCTACTGTGCCGATTAATACCATGCCCTTGAATATTTTTTTCGCAGCAGTGTAAAAAACCTCATCGCCGCTAACGTCGTATGCTTCACAAAGCGAGAAAAGCAGAGTAGCTGTCTGATAGGGAGCGTCTTCTATTCCAGAACCATAACCCCAGGGGGTCGGTTTCCCATTTACCAGTCCTTTCTGAATGTTTTCAGGTTTTTCCAAAACATCTATTCCTTTTTCGGTATTAATACGCACACCGTAGCACACGCCAATTTCATTACAGCAAAATGCCTTGAGATATTCATCAAGGAGAATTTTTGCTGTTGTTCTGCTGCTGAACAGTTGTGTGGTAAATAAAAAAAATGGGCAAATAAATATTAGCAATTGTGTTAAAATAGGTTTTTTCATAATCTCTCCTGATTTTCAATATTTTTATAAAATAGTGTTAAAATGTGTAACATGGAAAAAGCGCTTCGGTATACTTCGATAAGCAGATTCGGGAACATTGGATATGTTTTTTTGATTCATGGTAATCATTTAGTAAATTCAACCGCTCCAATATCGCGCTTGCCTTCAGGTTTCTTGCCGAAAAAATCACGCAGAAACGGCCCATTAAACTGCCAGTTGTATAATTCTTCAATTGTTGTTTCCGCATCAGCAAGTGTTCCTCTGGAAATTCTTAAAAAATCAATATCGCCTTCAAAATATTTATCNNCGGCCGTCAATATACAGCCTTGCTTTTTTCAGACTGCGATCTGTTTCGGCTATAATGTGATGCCAATTTCCGTCATTTATCGCACTGCTGCTTTTTACCAGAAAATATTCTTTTCCTGCGCTGTTAAGAAAAAAACCTGCCTGGCCGCTTTCCAATATTACCAGCAGGTAGCCTTTGCCTATGGAAGCGGAATTTTCCATTTTCCCGGAAAGGGGGCCTTTACTGCCGGTACGTATAACAGTTTCGATCAGAAAATTTTTACCATCCATTTCCATGGCATCCGAACTGATAAATTCAGCATAGGTATTTTTACCGTTAAAATGCAGGGCTGATTCTATCCAGTCTTCAAGCTGGCCATATAAAAAATCATCAGGTTTAAAATTAAAAAGACGCAGATCATTACGGGGAGAACCTCCTTCCTTTTTCCAGACCGAATCTCTGGATTTCCAGTCTTTATTCCAGTTAAGATGTTCGTCAAATACATACTCGGCTGATACAGTTTTATGGAAATGCCATTCACTGCCTGTACGGTAAAGCCCCCAGGGAACAAATACCTTTTTCGCCTGATCAATAACAGGCGAGCCGGCCAGAGGGGTAAAATCATGCTTGCCGGCATTTTTTATAATTGATGAAGAAGCGGAAATCCATCCGGTTTGACTGAGCAGTGCGTTTTTTTCTACAAGATTTAATTTCCAGTCATCAAGTGTTTTAAATTCTTCTGCAGCCGGAAGATACCCAAAAGTATATACCGGTCCGTTCATGAGATTATATCCATACGCCAGAGAATTGTACTCAATAGTATCGGGCTTGGGTTCCTGGCCGATAAAACTGCAGCCGATCTCAAGCATGAGATTATTAAGATAGACACAGCGGTTAAAGCCGTTCATGCCGCGGTGCAATCCGATTCCGAAACGATAAAAAGTATTGTTGAACACACTATTAAGAAAACCCTGCGCCTCGTTATAAGCAGAGGAATTATATATTTTATCGTTAACATTTCCACTTTTACCTATAACGAGATTATTAAAAGTATATACTTTATAGCCCTGATCCGCATAGATTCCCACACCATAGCAGGTGGTGCGATACCAGTTGGTTTTTATGCCGAAATAATTTTTATATCCGGTATGTTTATAACCAACAGGATTAATTATGGTATTGCAGAAAACATACATGGGTCCGCCGTGCCAGGGCGCAATGGCTCCGTAATCTTGTGAAGCAAGAACAGCATCTTCAATATAATTGTGATGAATGAGTACGCGCTGCAGCGGATAATCAAGTTTTGCCAAATCATAATATTCCGGACCGATTACACGTATGCCGCAGCCATGACTGCGCGTTATATTATTCGCGGTAATCTCAGCCATTTCCACGGAATAAATGCCGATGGCATCTTTTCCGCCTCCCCAGAGCTGGGCATTTCTGTAGCCTGTATTATAAACAGAATTATTTGAAACGATAATATGTCTGATTCTTCCATTCGCTGAACCGAGCACAGTGTACCAGCCGCGGTCAAATTGTATGGCGCTGCTGTCAATATTGCTGAAGGCGCAGTTTAAAATCGATACTTTATCTATAACACCCAGATCTTTGTTTTCCTGCAAACAGGCAGCGCCGGAAATTCCCGCCGGGAGAGACTCAAAAATACAATTACTGATTGTGAGATTATTGATATTTCCCTTTGCAAGCACACCTGAATTATGAAAAAGTTTATGACGGTAACGGTGGTAATTATTACCGGCGCCTTCTCCGATTATCACATCATTACATCCGGTGAAGTACAGATTTTGTATTGTAATATCCGAACAATTGGTGAGAAAAATACAATATTCATATTTACCGGTTAAAAGAACAAGCTGGTTCGGGTCACTGTCATGATTCGGTCTTATAAAAAGCTGCTGTTGTTTATTGTTAAAATAAAATTCTCCCGGCTGATCAAGAAAACCGGGAATATTTTCCAGATAAAATCTGCTGAATTTAGCCGGGGTGGAATCGAGTGACTGATGAGCAGCAAAAGAAATTTCTTTTTTTTGCGAATCGACTCTGATTATTTTAGCGGCTTGCGGCCAGACACCAAGATTATTCTCCATCCAGATTGTACCGCTGGTCCAGTATTCATTAATTCCTTCAAAAGCCG
>DNNS01000059.1 GCA_003497555.1 Spirochaetia bacterium | reverse complement strand
AAAGATGACGCCCGGGAATATTTTTCCGGTAAAAAAGAAAGCACAGACAAGTCCGGAGAAATTGCGGTTAATGTAATTGCCGCTATTGCCGGAAGCGAACCGGTGATGGAAGTCGTTAACATGGTAAACGTCGGGCAGGTGGATAATCTGCCCCGCGGCTTTGCCCTGGAAACTAACGGCATGATTCACGCTTCCGGCTACACGCCGCTGGCCGTAGGCCCGGTTCCTGATGTACTTAAAAATGTTCTGGAACCGCATATTGTAAGCCAGTCTATGCTGGTGGACGCCTGTCTGGAGAGAAATAGAAAAAAAGCCCTGGAAGCCCTGCTCGTTAATCCCATGTGTTTTTTTATGGCAACGGATGATATTATGGCTATGGGAAAAGAAGCGCTGGAAGCCAACAAAAAATTTTCTGATTCAATTTGAGGAAATAACAAATGAAAAAACTATTAATTTTATTAAGCCTGACTGCATCTCTTTTTGCCGTATCTTCCATGCCTCCGGAAATGATTGAGAAAATGCGGAAAATAAACAGTAAGTTTTCCGAAGAACTGCTGCAGGAATATCTTAAATATATTTATCCGCCGCTGGTTTCTCCTTTTGGGGAATTATGGTACGGGGAAAAAGCCTTTAATTTTTCTGTTCCCGCAGAACCGGCCAACCGCAAGCTTGCTGAAATGGGTCTGGTGGATATAACGGCTGCGCCCTTTAATGCCGATCCCAAAGGCAAAAAAGATTCCACCAAAGCCATACAAGCCGCGGTTAATTTTGCCCGCGATCAGCAGATGGTTTGTTTTTTCCCGGAAGGTGAATATCTGATCAGCGACACAATTATATGCAGGCAGCAGATAATTGTACGCGAAAATGGAAGAATTATGATGGCTCCTAATTATCCATGCGTGCTTATCGGCTCAGCAGCCGGTAAAAAACGCCCGCTTTTACGCCTGGCGGAAAACGCGCCCGGATTTAATAATCCTGCCAAAAGAAAAATCACAGTTTGGTTTCTTAACTGCAATATGGGAGGCGCCGAAGCAGAGAAAAATGTTTCCAAAGGCCCGCTTTTCCCGCAGCCCGGAGTAAATTATAATCAGCATTTTAGAGGCATTAATATTGAAATCGGCAAAGGAAATTCCGGCGCCATAGGTATCAGCATGCAGGCAGCGGAAGGTTCGAGCATTCAGGATACGGCTATTGATATAAGAAACGGACATACCGGTATTCAATGCCTTACCGGCAGTGGCGGCAGCCATATGAATATTGCGGTGATCGGGGGAAAGGTTGGAATAGATTCCCTCGGTTTCCCGCCTTTCAGCGATGAAACCAAGTCCGGAACACAGCCCGGCCCGGTTTTAACGCATGTAACGCTTATTGAGCAGACAGATACTCCGTTTTATAATTTTTCCGCAGGTCCCCTGACAGCTGTAGGCTGGCGCATAGTTATGAATCATTCCGGCACTGCTGTAATTTCTGCCAATACCACAGGAGCGTATTTTTACAGCCAGATTAACATGATTGACAGTATAATAATTTTTCCTCCAGGCTCCGGAGAAAACCGGATTTTAGACCAGGCTCAGGGTTTTTATATGAAAAATGTTTATGCCAGCAATGCGTCTTTTATTACAGGCAGCGCTAAAGCGCTTTCCGGCTGGACGCATATTGAAGAAGCTGCCGCGGCCGGGCCTGATACTGTTTTTAAAGGGCAAAAAGGAAGTTATAACATAAAACAGCCGGTTATTATTAATGGAAAAACTCAGGAAGAAATATTATGCAGACAGTCTGCCGGTGTACCCCCGCCTGATTTATGCTCCCGTCATATCTGGAATAAGGATTTTCCCTCTTTTGAAACACCGGGAGCGGTAAATATAAAAGAAAAATACGGAGCTAAAGGCGACGGCATAAGCGACGATACTGAGGCTATTCAAAAAGCAGTGAACGAAAACCAGATAGTATTTTTTCCCAAAGGCCTTTATCTGGTAAAAAAAACCATTGAACTAANNGATTCTAAACTTATCGGAGTGTGGCATGAATTTTCAGGCATCATTGCTTATCCGTTTCCCCTGCTTAATAATACTCCCCAGCCGATTATTGCCTCAGCTGATACTGCCGAAGCGGATACTATACTGGCGTTTCTCGGCATCAGACTGTATGGCTTTGCTGATAAAAATTCCTATACCGGAAACGGCGAGGTAGAAAGCTATGCCCTGCTTTTCCGCTCCGGAGGAACTTCCATGGTGCGCTCTCCCGGTATTGATCGGCTGCCCGGAAGTTCTGGAAAAGAAAAAATATTTGCCCATGGAGCTTCGTCGGCAGTTAATATTACCAATTTAGACTGGAAAATCCCGTTTGTACAGATTACCGGAAACGGCGGAGGCAAATGGNNTTTTATCATCTGCATGCCCAGCATAACGGCGGCGACCGGCAGGTAGAAATAAAAAATTCTGCCAACATCAATATTTACGGAGTAAAAACCGAGGGTGAAACCTGTTTTATGAAAATATCCGATTCAGAAAATATTTTTATTTACGGTCATGCAGGCTGGGGATGTCCGCAG
>DNNS01000138.1:1024-5308 GCA_003497555.1 Spirochaetia bacterium | reverse complement strand
GCGAAAACGGCTGGCGCACAGAATAAAAAAAGACACAGCTGTGGTAAGAGCTCCTGCCAAAGAAGGTCCGCCCGAGCCGGTAAACGAATCTTGAATAGCCTGTTTTTTCTTAAGCCCGCTGTTTAATGCTTCCTGGTAACGCAGAATAAAAAAAATACCGTAATTCACTCCCAGTCCGGAGAGTATTGCCATTAAAAACCCGGTTACCAGATTTATACTGCCGAAAAAAAGCTGCGCCAGGCCGAAGACCGGTATAATGCCTGCAGCCAGCGATATAGATAAAAGCAGTGCCGGTAAAAGCCGGCTGAAAACAGCGGTTAAAATCAGAAAAATAAAAATTACGGCCAAAATGGAGCTTTTCCCGATATCTCGGGTTATAGCCTCACGCTGATCGAGCATCAGGCAGTAATTACCGTTAAAGCCTATTGATAGATCGTGTCCGTAATTACCAAGGCCCAGATCGGAAATACACTTTTGGATTTTTTCCCTGAGCAGCCTGGTTTGATCCGTCCGGGTAGGAAGAAAAACCGGTTTGGTGTAAATGACAAGCATGGAAAGATCAGCGGAAATAAAATAATCGCTGTCGCCGAAATTTTCACTGCTGAATTTTTCCCGATATTTTTTAATTATATCCGACAAATCAAATTTAGGCCCTCCGGAATCTTTCTCCAGATCAATATACATGGGGCTGTTTTTCCAGATTTCATACTGTACTTTTTCATGAAAGCGTTCGGCGATGATATTCAGATCATGCTCTTCCATGAATAAATAAAAATGATCTTCCAGGAAATCGCGGGGAAAACGGTATTCTACATATTGCAGTTCAGGCATCAGGGAAAGTTTCCGGGCCAAATCATCCGCCAGGGCTTTCATGCCTTTAATATTGCGCTGATCGGAAAAAATGACAATGGAAAATGTCCCAAGACCCCCGATTTTCCGGGCAATAAACGAAAGGTCTTTTACTTCGCGGCAGCCGGATGGAAGAAGCTCAAGGTAATCAGAGACAAGTTTCAGATTTACAACTGCGGGCAGGGAAACAAGCGCGGGTAATAGCCCCAGCAGCAGAATAAGCAGAGGCCGCGATATGACCAAAGCAGCCAAAGCTGCAAGCATTCTATTTTTCATTGGTCAGCAATGTAATATCGGTACCGGTTACCCGGCAAAGTTCACCGATTAATACATTATAATCATAAACCGACTGGTAATAAGTGTATTTAGCCTCGACAAATGCGCCCAGCCCCTCAAGTACATCCTTAGCCTCTACCGAGCCGATTTCAAAACCGGCAGCCGCAAAAATCATCCATTTCTGCGCTGCTTCCATGGATTTTTTGGCTTCCCTGATTGCCGTGTTCTTATCCTGCAGATCTGTTACGGCTTTTAATAATTCCACCGGAAATCCGGCAGCAGCCTGTTTTTTCAGGGCGGTAAGTTTTCCCAGTTCCGCCTGGGCGCGCAGTTTTTTGGCGCGCGTCAGGGCCGGGTCAAAATCCCAGAGAAAGCCCAGAGCCAAACCCGGATCAATGTTATTATAGGGATCGTTCAGATAATGATTAATTATATCTGTACGCATGGGAGTATAATTAAGATTAAATCTCCCTCCCGCAAAAATCACCGGCAGCGCGGCTTTTTTTTCAAAACTGACCAGCTCCCTGTGCGCTTCCAGACCGTAACTCAGGCGCCTGATCTCCGGACGGTTTTTATACATCAGAGAAGCGTAAAATTCCCGATCCCTGATCTCAAGCGTTTCCGGCAGCAATCTTTCAGGAAACTCGCCGGGTTTTTCTCCGGATGTCATTTCCAGGGCGGCTGTTGCCTGGGTTAAGGCGGTTTCGGCAAAGGATCGGTAAGCATTGATTTTAGCCTGGAAATATTCAAGTTTGCGCAGATCAACATCAGTCACATCGCCTTTTTTATCATTCATCATTTCCAGGGCTGAGGTAATCGCGCTGTCAATGGTTTTCCCGGCAAAGTCTATGGTTTTCATCAGAGTAGCAGCAAAAACCGCACCGTAAAAATATTTTCTGGTGTCAAGCGCTATTTTCCACTTTACCTGCTGAATGTTTTCTTCTTCCGCCATTTTACCCAGACGCGCGGCATTTTCAGCATTACGTATGCGTCCGAAAGCAAAAAGTATCTGCTGCAGTTCAAGACCGAAATGCAGATACGGGCCCCAGCGTTTTAAATCGCTTCTGAAATAATTATAATCGCCTTCGGCAAAATAAATCGGCGCAATGTAGCTGAAAGATTTCAATTTGGGGAAACGGTATGATCTTGCTTCCTGCTCAAGCGATTCATAATATACTACACCCTGTTTTGCCCCGCTGATTTCGGGATTGGAAAGCCAGGCGCGGCTGATATAATATTTAATATCTTTTTCAGCAGCAGCTGCCAGGACGGGGAATAAAAACAGAAATATTGCTTTTTTCATGACGGATGCGGTTTATCCCGCCCATGCCTTAGTCCGGTTTTTTCAGAGACTCGTATTTATCATCAAGCATTTTCATCAGACCGGGGAACCCTTCTTTATTTATCAGCCGGTTGAACTGCAAGCGGTAGCTGTCCGCCAGGCTGGAATCGTCAACTTCAAAATCTACAACCTGCCACAGGCTGTTTTGTCTGCGCATTATATAGGCGGTATTAAATTCCAGATCCCGCGCCGGGTCATAATTATATATTTTTACTGCGGTATCTTCGTTCTGATTTGAAACCGAGGANNAATATGATAGCGGATACAGGCATAAAAAGTTTTTATAAGCGGATAAGCCATGGCGCGCACCAAGTCCGTCATACGCCCGATAAAACGTTTCTGGTCGGCAGCAGATACGGTTTTCCAGTGGTCCCGCAGCGCCCGGGAGAACAGTGCGTCAAAATCAAAATACGGATCTAATAGTTTTATAACCTCGCGGTTGTTATTTTGTTCTTCGGCGCCGGCGGCATTGGTAATGTATTTTGATGCGTCGTTCACAAGATTACTGAAAACTTCAGCTGGAGAAAATGTTTCGTGGCTTCCGGGCAGGCTATAACCGAGGGAAATTATGATGCTGAAAAATAAAAAATACCGCATGAACTAGTTAATTCCGGTCAACAATGATAATTATATTGCCTGTAAAATACCAATTACCTGCCGGACACTGTACATATGGTTATTTTTTTTCCGTTGGGGAATTTTTTTTCCGTTCTTCCTGCAGTTTTGTCCAGTATTCTTTCAGATCAGCATCGCGCTCCATCAGGTAATTAAGTTCTTCACGGCGTATTTTACCGGTTTCCGCATTCAGAGCCTTGTACTCGGCGTTTTCCTGCTGCAGTCTTTTTTTTTCTTCTTCGGCTTTTTTACCTTTTTTAAAAGCCTGGGGAAAAGCCTGTTCCAGGGCATTGACCGCAGATATGCGTTTTTTAACCAGTTCCCCGAAAACCGGATCTTCCTGCATTAATTTATAACGCATTATTGATTCGCGGACACTGTATCCGGTCTGCACGTTTTTATATTTTACCGGAGGACGTTTTTTCTGTTCGTCATTTAAACCGGAAAGCGTTTTTTCCGTTCCCGGCAGAGGTATCCCAGCAAGTATTTTTATATTGTCAAAATATACAACGCCGGTAACAGGCAAAGCCAGATCGCTTTTCATGGTATCAATGCCGTTATGGAATCCGGCGGCAAATTCTTTGCCTGCCGATTTGGCGATAAATGCCTTGCCCGATACTTCTATTGTCATATCGTACCATTTTCCGGGTTCAAATGCTGCCTGACACTCTGCCAGTACTGCACTGAATGAAGCCGGATCTTTTTTATCCGCGTCTTTTTTTACCAGCATTGATTCATTATTAATGGTAAGACGTGAATTATGGCCATCAGGATCATTAAGACTTATGGAAAATCCCGAATCCTTTTCCAGGCGGAAAGAAAATTGAATTATGGCATTGGTATAAACAAACGGCAGTTTTATGGAACCGGCATGATGATCTGCAGCGAGTTCCTCGCCGCGCAGAGCGCCTTTTTCAATTTTCCATGCGCCCTTGGAAACATGCCAGCGGTTGGTATCAATTGTTTTGGAAAAACTTTCATCGATAATTGTCTGCCCGGGAGCCAGTAATACAGGAGATGGCGGTTTACTGAAGATAACCGAGCATAAAATGACAGCGGGAATTAAAATGCTTTTCATATACCCTCTTGTTTATATAATATTTTGATTTCAAGTTTATCATTCTGATAAACAAAAAGCAAGAAAAATCTTTTCGCTGCGTTTTAATTGGCCCCGGATTAGGAGTGCAAATTTATTTCTTGGG
>DNNS01000138.1:0-972 GCA_003497555.1 Spirochaetia bacterium | reverse complement strand
ACCCAAGAAAAAAAATCATACTCCCGGATTAGTGAAATGCCTGTTTTCAGTGTATTATTGCCATTATGAAAAATTCAGCAGTTGTACTGATTTGCCTTGCCGTTCTGCTGATGAAATTGTTTCCGGAAACGATCAAACTCGGGGTTTATGATAATCATCCCCTGGTATTTACCGATCAAGGTAAAACACAAGGCTTTTTTATTGACTTGCTGGAATATATTGCCGAACGCGAAAAATGGAATCTGGAATATTATAATCTGCCGTTCAGCGAATGTATGAGCAGACTTTCTGCCGGAAAAATAGATATGGTTGCAGATGTAGCCAGAACTCCCGAGAGGCTTACGCTTTATGATTTTAATCATGAAATTGTTTTTGTCAGCTGGGGCAAGATTTATGCCAACAAAAAAATAAGAATCGACAAATTCACGGATTTGGCCGGGAAAAAAATCGCTGTTGTCAAAGATGAAATTTATTTCAATCATCCCGGCGGAATTAAAGATATTCTTGAAAATTTCCAGATCAATTGCCGGTTTATCGAAGTTCAGGATTCGCTTTCTGTGTTTGTCATGATTCATACCGGCCAGGCTGATGCCGGAGTGGTTAACAGGTTGTATGGTGAATTAAACAATTTTGATTATGATAATGTAAAAGAAACTTATATATTGTTTAAACCTACGCATTTGCTTTACGCTTTTAAAAAAAATAGTCCAATCAACAGGCGTATCATTCCGGCCATGGACAGGCATTTACGTGAATTAAAACNNCCGTGAAAAATCATTTTTTTATAAATCCCTGGATACTTATTTTATGAATGCCAATATAATAAAAATTAAACAGATTCCCGAATGGATTTATAAAGCCCTGGCTGTCGGCCTTCCGGCTTTTCTTTTTATAACTCTGCTAATTTACAGCCTGGTTCTCAAACGGCAAGTCAATTTGAAAACCATAGCTCTGGCCAGAGCCAATGAAGAA
>DNNS01000262.1:2162-12975 GCA_003497555.1 Spirochaetia bacterium | reverse complement strand
CGTACCGGAGGGCGGACTCCCATGCCCGAAAAAGAATCTCTTGCCAATATAACAGCAGCCGGAGGAACAGTGTGTGTATTTTTATCTGTTGACAAAACTGAAGAAACCGCACAGGCCTTTGCAGGCGCTTTGGGCAGGGATTGTCCTGCAGCTGTAGTTTATCATGCTTCATGGCCTGACCAGAAAATTATCCGCGGTACGCTTGATACCATCGGAGCTCAGGTTCGCGCAGCCGGTTTGAAACGCACAGGTATTATTATCATCGGCCGCGCACTTGGAGAAAAAAATACCGAAAGCAGACTGTACAGCCCGGAATTTACCCATGGCTACCGTACCGGCCAAAAGCATACATGAATTTCCGACTCTTCCCGTACAGAATAATTGCATGAAACACGAATATGCTTCGGCCGCTTCCGGCTGGTCCGCACCGGCTGCCATAATCACCTTCAGTAAAAATGGAATCGCTCTTGCCATGCGGGCTGCAGAAGCGCTTTCGGAAAGCAGACTGTATATTCACAGTTCGGCTGCGGACGAATTAAACGGCACGCAAAAACTCAGGAAGCAGCGTTATTCCCGGATTCCGATACATATTTTTGACGAAGTTAAAAATATAATACCAGGTATCTGGAAGCAGGCGCGGGGAATTGTTTTTATCGCACCGGCCGGTATTGCCGTGCGCACCATTGCGCCTTTAATCCGCTCCAAGCGTACTGATCCGGCGGTTGCAGCAGCAGATGTTTTGGGCCGGAATATTATCAGTCTTCTCTCCGGTCATGAGGGCCGGGCAAATGAACTGGAGCTGCATCTGGCAAATACGTTAGGAGCAGAACCGGTGATTACCACCACCACAGAAGCGGAACGTACTGTTATTATGGGAATAGGATGCAGAAAGGGCGCAACTTCAGAAGCAATACTTGCGCTTGGCCGCGAAGCTCTTGTTCGCGGAAACTTAAACGTTTCCGAGGTGCGTTTGATCGCTACGGTTGCAGCGAAACAAAACGAAGCCGGACTTATCGAAGCAGCCCGTATATTAGAGAGGCCTCTGCGCATTATACCGGAAGAAGCCATACGGAAACTGAACCGGAGCTTTACGGTTTCTTCCGCAAGCCTGCGGGCTTTTAATATTCCTGCTGTTGCAGAACCATGCGCTCTTTTGGCAGGCACCCGTACAGAAATTTTTGTAAAGCGTATGGCGCGTCATGGCGTAACAATTGCCCTGGCCCGTGAATTTGCCTGGTAAGCCATTTGCTGAAAAACGCCTCATTGCAAAGGGATATCATTATGAATGAAAAAAAGGCTTCCTCCGGAATTCTTTATGTCATAGGCACCGGTCCCGGATCAGCGGATGATCGTACCCGCCGGGCCGAAACTGCGATTTCAGTCAGCGATACGATAATCGGCTACAGGATGTATCTTGATTATATTTCCGATCTTACTGCCGGGAAAAAAATAATAGCTTCCGGCATGATGCAGGAAATCGGACGCTGCCGGCAGGCGCTCGAACTTGCCGGCCAAGGCTGCAGGGTGGCGCTTATTTCTTCGGGAGATCCCGGCGTATACGGTATGGCCGGTCTTGTTCTGGAACTTGCAGATCGGGAAGGCTTTTCGGGAAAATTTCCCATTGAAATTATTCCCGGTATTACGGCAGCAAATGNNGTTTAGGAGCTCCTCTCATGGCTGATTACGCCGTAATCAGCCTGAGCGATCTTCTGGTTAAGTGGCAGATCATCCACAAACGACTAACAGCTGCCGCCCAGGCGGATTTTGTGACTGTTCTCTATAATCCGAAGAGTAAAACCCGCGTGCATCAGCTTGAAGATGCGGTAAAAATTTTTCTTGCGCACCGATCGCCCGGTGTGCCTGCTGCCGTGGCTACGGCTGTCGGCAGCAGTGATGAAAAATGCATAATCTGTACGCTCGGCAGTTTACTCGAACAGGAAATAACCATGCGCAGTATTGTCATAATCGGCGCAGGCCGAACCTTGATTCTGAATAATAAAATGGTTACGCAAAGAGGATATGAAAAAAAAATCAATGACTGAAAAGCCCCTGCTTTTTTTTATAGGAGGAACCGGCGAAACAGCGCCTCTCTGCAGCAGTCTGGCAGAACACGGCTACAGATTGCTGGTTTCAACAGCAACTGATGAACCGCTTTCCTTGCCGGATATTCCTGATATAACGCGCCGTACGGGCAGACTTGATCTGGCCGCCATGACTGATCTGATCCGGCAATCCCGCTCGAGCGCTGTTATTTGCGCAGCGCACCCCTATGCGAGCCGGGTACGGGAAACAGCAATTGCCGCCGGCAGTGCCCTTGGCCTGCCCTGTCTGATATACGATCGTCCCGGGACTGATGTAGCGAATCTGAGGCGGATGCAAAAACAGGAAGCAGATTCAAATAAGCTTACCGGTATAATGTGGGTTGAATCCCACGAACAGGCTGCAGCTTTTATCGGACGCGCCCGGGGCGCTGTGCTGATAACCACGGGCGCAAATAATCTAGATGTATATGCCTGCGAAGCCCGGCGCACAGGCGTACGTATTGCCGTACGTATTCTTCCGCGGGCAGAGTCAATTACTAAAGCACGAAAAGCAGGTATTGCCGATGAAAATATTATTTCGCAGAAAGGGCCGTTTACAGAAAAAGAAACGCTTGAACATATACGCAGATTTAACGCGGACCTTCTTATAACCAAGGAAAGCGGAACTGCCGGAGGATTTACTGAAAAAATTCATGCGGCCCGGCGCGCCGGCATACCGGTTGTGGTGATCAGGCGTCCCCGGGATTCTTTTCCGCAAAACGTACGCATAACTCAATTTTTCGATGAGGTTATAGAATGGATTACCCGGACCCTTGCGGTTAAATAAAAAAACATTCAAATAAACAAAGCAGGTTCTATGAAAACAGGAATTATTATACTCTCGCACGGCAGCCGTGATGAAGCAGCTGAAAATTCATTTAATCGGCTGATGCAGCGCATTGCGCTTCGCCTGGGCAGTACGGATACTGTGCTTTCCGCAGCCATGCAGTATAACAAACCCGGAATTTTTGCGCGTACTGAGGAACTGCAAAAACAGGGAGTAACCTCCATAGTTATTTTTCCGTGGTTTCTTCATTGCGGTATTCATCTGCAGAAAGATATTCCGGCCATTATCAATGAATGCCGAAACAGATATCCGGGTATTGATTTTACCCTTCTCCCCCCGCTTGGCAACTATATACGCATGGAAGATGCTGTTGTAGAACAGCTATCGCCCCTGACAGGTAACGGGCTTTCAAAGCTTCCGGTAACAGGTTCGGCCATTGAAGAATTAAGCCACAGAATAATCGATCGACGCCTTGATTCTGAAAAATTACCGCCTGAAAAACATGCTGTATACCGGCGCATTATTCATTCCACGGCTGATTTTTCCTTTATTGATTCGCTGCGTATACATGATAACGCTATTGAGGCCGGCATTAAAGCGCTGCGGCAAGGCGCCCCGATCATCTGCGATGTATACATGGTTGCAGCCGGTATCACCAGAACGGCTAAAGAAAAAATATGCTGTATTAATGATCCGCAGGTAATAAACCGCGCAAAAGAGGAAGGCTGTACCCGGGCTGCAGCTGCAGTGATACATCTGGCTGATCGGATTGCAGGATCGATTTTTGTTGTTGGTAATGCTCCGACTGCTCTCTGGAAACTCATGGAAATAATACAAAACGGATGCCGGGCTCCGGCTCTCATTGTCGGACTTCCGGTCGGATTTGTAGGCGCGCACGAGAGTAAAACCGCCCTCTGGAAGAGCGGACTCTGCTGTATTACCAACGAATCGCCCCGGGGGGGCAGCCCGGCAGCCGCAGCCGCAGTAAATGCCCTTGCTCTGCTTGCAAAACAGAACATTCAGGACGTAAAAAACCCAGTGCCAGGAGCATAGGGTTTTTTATATTAACGATCAAAACATTGCAGAAAGCGTTGATGCGATCTGCTTTTTACGAGAGAAATATTTATGCATAATCTGTACCGTCTGCGCAGATTTTTAAAACCCTACCTTTCATTAACTATAGCAGTAATGTTTTTAGCCGGAGCCGGAGTAATTATAGAACTTATAATGCCCAAGATGGTTCAGCAGCTGGTTGACAAGGGAATTATCGTTAAAAATTTTTATACTATCAAACAATCTGTTTTTATCATGCTTCTGCTTGCCGCGCTGGAAATGATAATAAATATAACGCGCATGTTTTTAGGCGTACGACTTATGGAAAATATCGGCCGTGATCTTCGCAATGCCTTGTTTGCATCCGTGCTGCGCTTTTCTCATGCCAATATCGATAAACTTAAAACCGGAAGCTGCATTACCCGCATCACGGGAGATGTAGCCGGGCTGCAGCGCGCAGTAGATGTAATAAGTTTTTTTACAATCAGGGCTTTTGTCCTTCTTTTCGGAAGCCTGTTTTTTATGTTTACCACCGGCCGTTATCTTGCCCTGCTTTTACTGCCTCTTTTATTTATGATTGTAATTTTAATTCTGTTTTTTGCCCGCAGACTCATGCCGCTTTTTCTTGCGGTCCGAGAAGCTCTTGACCGGCTTAATAATATGCTCCAGGAAAATCTTTCCGGCATAAGGATAATAAAATCATTTGTGCGGCAGGAATACGAAGAAGAGCGTTTTGCCGGGGGCAATGATAATTATACCGAAAAAAATCTTAAAGCCCTTTATGCCATGTCTTATCTTATGCCTTCCGTTGAAATGTTGATCAGTATGGCGGGAGCTTTTATTTTAGTATTCGGAGGTTTTCAGGTCATTGAAGCAAAACTTTCCATTGGCGCGGTTTTTGCCTTTAATAATTATCTGCTGATAATAGCCAGGCCTGTTATGATGGTAGCCATGATGATTGGAATTATTTCCGCTGCCGAAGCTTCAGCCGGCAGGGTACTTGAAATTCTTGATGCCGAACCGGCGGTAAAAAATCCGCCCGTACCGCTGTCTGCAGTCATTACGGGGAACATTTTTTTTAAAAATATCGATTTTTCCTATGCCGGAAGAGGCCAGGCTCTTTCTGATATAAATCTGCAAATACCGGCAGGCAGCAGAATTGGGATCATAGGCGGAACCGGATCGGGAAAATCGACGCTGGCTCACCTGTTGCCGCGATTTTATGATCCGCAAAACGGCTGTATTTTATTAGACAGTAATGATATTCGTCTTTCCAGTCTTGCCGAACTGCGGAAAAAAGTAATTGTAGTCCTGCAGGAACCGGTACTTTTTTCCGGGACTATCGGCAGTAATATTGCATGGGCGGCTCCTGAAGCTGCTGAAGATGCCATATTGCAGGTCTCGGAAATTTCCTGTCTTGATGAATTCATCAAATCCCTCCCGCTCGGCCTTGATACTCCGGTATCAAGCCGGGGAAGCGATCTTTCCGGAGGACAAAAACAGCGCATCGCTATTGCCCGCGCTTTGCTTTGTAATCCGGCAATTCTGGTGCTTGATGACAGTACCAGTTCGGTTGATCTGCAGACGGAAAAAACCATAGAAACCAATATCAAGGCTGCCTGCAGGGAAACTACCCTGCTGCGTATTGCCCAGCGTATAAGCTCCGTACTTTCCGCTGACATCATTTTTGTGCTTGATAACGGAAAAATTTCAGGTTTCGGTACTCACAGCAGTCTGCTTTCGCAAAATCCCGTTTACCGGGAAATTTATTACTCTCAGGACGGAAGATAACATGCGCGCCCTGCAGGGTTTACGGCCCGATATGGGAATAAATGCCGGACGCGGCGGACCGGGCCGGCACTTTGAAAAATTTGAAAAAGCCCGCAGCCCCCAAAAAACATTTTTCCGTCTGGGAATTCTTCTTAAACCGCACACCGGAATTATCATAACTGCTGCCCTGCTTGTTATTACCGGAGTGCTCTGCAATTTATCCGGACCTTGGTTTATGGCCAAAGGAATTGACAGCGCCCTGGACGCTGATAAATCCCTGCTGCTGCGTTATGCGCTGCTACTGATTATTATTTATGCGCTTATCTGGATATGCCGGATTTCAGGTTTACGTATTATGGCTAAGGTTTCTCAATCCATTCTCCGGAATCTGAGGAAAAATGTTTTTAAAAAAATCGAGGAATTGCCCTTTGCTTTTTTTTCAGGTAATCAGCAGGGCGACATTATGAGCAGGCTTACCAATGACATTGATGCCGTTAATCAGGCTATTGCCCAGAATGCAATCGAGCTGGTCTCCAATTTCACCGGCATGACCGGAATTATTATTGTAATGTTCGTTCTGAACAGGCATTTAGCCGTTCTGGCAATCATCATGCTTCCGGTTTTTATATTGATCACACGGCAGATTGCCATACGCACCCGCCGCGGTTTTTCCCGCCGCCAGGCTACGCTCGGTTCCTTGAACGGTTTTATCGAGGAAAATATCAGCGCGCTGTCAACAGTCGCCGCTTTCGGGCGTAACGAGCAGATAATTAAAATTTTCTACAGGCAAAATAAAATTTATACGGATATCAGCGCCAAAGCCCAGACACTGGCCCGTATGATGATGCCGCTCAGCAATCTTGCCACCTGGACGGTAATAGCCGTTATGGCAGGCATGGGAGGAAAACTGGCTTTAAACGGCGTAATCTCGGTAGGAACCGTTGCGGCCTTTATCGCCTATACCCAGCGCTTTATGCATCCCCTGCGCGATATTGCGGAGATGTACAATACCATTCAGGCGGCTTTGGCCGGAGCCGAGCGCGTTTTTGAAATTCTTGATTTACCCGGAGAATATACTCCGGGCGAGAGTATTCCAATCCGCCCGCAGGGACTGATAGAATTCCGCAATGTCGGTTTCAGATATACCGATAATGTTCCGGTCCTGGAAAATATTTCCTTTACTGCCTCACCCGGAGAAACTGTTGCGCTCGTCGGCCCTACCGGAGCCGGTAAAACCACAATTGCCAGCCTGCTTTCCCGTTTTTACGATTTTAATCAGGGAGAAATTCTGCTTGATCATAAATCCATAACCGCAATTGACAAACGAAGTCTGCGCCGGGCGGTAGGTGTGGTTTTACAGGATACTTTTCTCTTCAGCGACACGGTAATGGAAAACATCCGTTTCGGCAGACCGGATGCCTCTGATGAAGAAGTTAAAAATGCAGCCTGTCTTTCCTATGCTGATCATTTTATTGAAAAACTCTCCGATGGATATCACACCATATTATCAGAACGCGGCAGCAATATCAGCCAGGGCCAGAGGCAGCTGATTTCCATTGCTCGTATTCTGTTAGCGGATCCTGCGCTTCTGATACTTGATGAAGCCACCAGCAGTGTTGATACACGCACTGAACTGCTGGTACAGAAAGCCCTGGGGAATATTATGCAGGGCCGCACTTGTCTGATCATCGCTCACAGACTATCAACGATAAAAGAAGCGGATCAAGTCCTGGTGCTTGTTCAAGGCAGAATAATTGAACGCGGCAAACATATGGAATTACTGGCTGCCGGCGGATATTATTACAGACTTTATAATACGCAATACGGCAAGATGCCATAAAAATACAGTAATATTCAAACCGTTTAATAGTAATAAATAAATTCCTATGACGGAAGAATATAATATTAACCCGCTGCTGAAAAGCATAAAGGAAAAATTGAAAAAAAAAACATTTAATAGTATATTCTAACAGATTCCCGGGGACGTAGCTCAGCTGGGAGAGCACTTGAATGGCATTCAAGAGGTCGCGCGTTCGATCCGCGTCGTCTCCAATTACTCATCACATCAAAAGCCTTTAAATCATGCTTTATTCGCCATATTTCAGCTTCCGCCGAATGAACAGGGGAGCTTGATTAAAAGTTACTGTTGAGGAGTAACTTTTTAGTGACTTTTTTGCCATGGGTAATTACTTTTTCTTGTAACTTTAACAGTATTCAGCAATCCATATTCTTTTTTCTGTTTCGCTGGTAAACATAATTCATTCATAAAACATTCAATGCACTTTTCTTTGGAGCAGTTCTTGGGAAATTGTTTATTCCTTATACCGTTCACCGCAGTTAGAATTAAATCTCTGGTACTTGATAAATCCAAATCAGTAATCTTTTTCCGGTCTGTTTCATTGTTATACAGATTATATAACTCGATAAAATCCGCTGTCCGCCCTGTTAAGTCTCCATATTTAAAAGCTTAATTTTTTAGATAAGATGCTATTAATGGAACTTTTTAACAAGTTTAAGTTTTATGTCAATTATTTTATTTTGCGCCTGTTTTAATGATAAAGATTAATAAATACCACTGAAATCAATTATATCGCAACCCCCGTACAACATTTAGGTTGTGTGAAGTTTGCGCCCACATTATTTTATCCAATTTTGAACCTTTAATTCTGGAATACGACAAAATTCTTTTTCATTATTTGTTACCAAAATATAATTCAATGACAAACAATGTGCTGCAATTAATAAATCTAATGGGCCGATTAAATTGCCATTTTTTTCTAATTTAGCCCGAATTTTACCGTAATGAAATGCTGCATCATTGTCAAATGATAATATTTCAAAAGGAGCTAAAAATTCATTTAATGCTATTCTATTTTTTTCTGGTGATTTGCTTTTTTCAACGCCATATTCTAATTCCGATAAAGTTATTGAAGAAATGCAAATTTCGGAGACATCGCAGGAAATTAATTTTTTTATTAAATGTAACGGTTTTTTATTAATGATGTATATACAGATATTTGTATCTAATAAGAAATTCAAATATTATCCCTCTTGTCGTTGCATATTGGTTGATTTCTTTCATTAAGAAAATCATCAGAAAATTTATCTAGACTTTGTTGAAATAAACGCCATGCAGATTTTTTTGGATATAAAATGACAGCATCATCTATCTTGTTGATATATACTTCATTGCACTTAAACCGATATTTTTTTGGTAACCTAACCGCTTGACTCTGTCCATTAATAAATAATTTTGCCGTATTCATATTTGAACCCCTAATAGTATATATTTTAATATATACTATTTTTTAAACGCTGTCAAGTTGGGTATGATTTTTTTTCTTGGGTACGCGTCATATTTAGTCTGCAGAAATGCTTGACAACATGGGGCATCCTCTTTTTTCTCCTACCGTGCAAATTTATTTCTATTAGATAGAAAAAAACGGGCTTTATTGTTTTATTTACTCAAGAAATAAATTTGCACCCCATTTGTCTTGACAAACTAAAAGAAATCAAATATAATATCAGTATAGAGTTGACAACATGAACAGATTCTATAAATCTAAAATAATATCTATTTTTTCAACAACTTCATACTCATCTAAAATTTATATTTCCCTTCTACTTCTTAATAATAAATAATATTAGCGGGAATCCCCCCTTCTTGCTGCAAACTTGTTGCCGGGCCTTGAGCAGCCTGTAAGGCACAGGCGGAAGCAATAAGAAAATACCGCACAAAGCGCGAAAAAAATCCGGGCTTTAAAAAAATCAGGAGAAAAAAATGTTAACACATAAAAAATATAAAAATAGAAATAAATTTAATTTTAAAAACCGTACATGGCCGGACAGGAATATCAAAAAAGCTCCCTGCTGGTGCAGTGTGGATCTGCGCGACGGTAATCAGGCGCTTCCCGCCCCGATGGATATTGAAAAAAAAACCGAGTTTTTTAAAATGCTGGTTAAAACCGGATTTAAAGAAATAGAAGTATCTTATCCTTCGTCATCAGGCATGGAATTTGATTTTACGCGCAGAATAATTGAACAAAATATTATTCCGGCGGATGTTTCCATACAGGTGCTGACTCCGGCGCGAAAAGCCTTTATTGACCGGACCTTTGCCGCTCTGAAAGGCGCAAGACAGGCGATTATTCATCTTTATCTGCCGACCTCACAAATTCAGCGAAAATTTGTTTTCGGAAAAAGCAAACAGCAGATATTAAAAACAGCTGTTGACAGCGCTTCCTATATAAGCGGAAAAATGAAGGAAATGCCTGAAACCCGGTGGTCTTTACAGTTTACTCCTGAAAGTTTTTCTGCCACTGAACAGGAATATGCATTTAACGTATGCTCGGCAGTGAGAAATTCCTGGAGGGTACAACATGCCGAACGGTATATAATCAATCTGCCCTCAACGGTTGAAATAAATTCTCCCAATATTTATGCAGATCGTATTGAATGGTTTTCCGGTAAAATTAAATCATGGAAGGACACAATCATAAGTGTGCATTGTCATAATGATCGCGGTACTGCAATTGCAGCTGCGGAATTCGGTCTTATGGCTGGAGCAAAAAGAGCAGAGGGAACACTGTTTGGAAACGGCGAGCGTACCGGGAATGCGGATATTATTACTTTGGCTCTTAATTTATACTCGCAGGGTATTGATCCGAAACTGGATTTTTCCCGGCTGTCGTTACTGTCGGAACAATATAAAAATTTAACCGGCATGGATGTTTATTCCCGGCAGCCATACAGCGGCCAATTGGTATTTACGGCGTTTTCCGGGGGGCATCAGGATGCCATTGCCAAGGGAATCAGGGCCTGGAAAGAAGGCAAAATGAAAAAATGGGATGTTCCCTATCTGCCTGTTGATCCGGAAGATTTGGGTTATGATCATTCAGGTCTGATACGTGTTAATTCTCAATCAGGAAGCGGAGCACTGGTCTTTATTTTGGAAAATCAATTAAAAAAGAGAATAGTTAAATCTGAAATTATCCGGGTTGCCGAAAAGGTGCAGAAACTTGCAGAGAACAATGAAGGAGTAATTCCTGAGCAGGAAATAATACGGCTGTTTTTACAGGATAAAAAATGAAAATAATTATTCTATCCCGATCAGCAATGATTT
>DNNS01000262.1:0-2135 GCA_003497555.1 Spirochaetia bacterium | reverse complement strand
CAAGAAATAAATTTGCACCCATTCTTAATAAAGTCCCGGTTTTTTACAGAAAAATATAATAACATTAAATTATGTTGCTGGAGGTGTAGCTCAGCACGGTTAGAGCACATGCCTGTCACGCATGGGGCCGCGAGTTCAAGTCTCGTCACCTCCGCATTCTTGTCCTGATTAACCTCAAAACACTTATTCTGCAGCAATGAAAAAATATATTATCAACGGGCGCAAATCGCTGAAAGGAACAGTTAATGTTTCCGGCAGTAAAAATGCAGCCCTGCCTGTTATGGCCGCTTCCCTGCTTACTGATGACGATCTGATAATCAATAATGTTCCCTGCCTGCGCGATACGCAAACCATGATTTCTTTACTGTCATTAATCGGTAAAAAAGTAATAATCGAAAAGAGCGGCAGAATTATTATCCGCAGCAGCGGTAAACTGCTTTCCGAAGCGCCTTATGAAATTGTAAAACAGATGCGGGCGTCAATTGTTGTGCTCGGGCCCCTTCTGGCAAAAACCCGAAAAGCCAGTGTTTCTCTGCCCGGGGGCTGCGCTATCGGGCCCAGGCCTGTGGATCTTCATATTAAAGGTCTTGAAGCTATTGGGGCCAAAATCAGGCTTGAGCATGGATATATCAAGGCATCGGCGCGCAGACTAAAAGGCGGCCGCGTTAATCTGCTGGGTAAATTCGGATCTACAGTGCTGGGAACGGATAATGTCATGATGGCTGCAGCTTTGACTGACGGAACAACCATAATTGAAAATGCCGCGCGTGAACCGGAAACAACTGATCTGGCGGAATTATTGATTTCCATGGGCGCTAAAATCCGCGGACTGGAATCATCTACTCTGGAGATCAGAGGCATGCCGGTTTTACACGGAGCCGAGCATACTGTTATTCCTGATCGAATTGAGGCCGGTACTTTCTTGGCAATTGCAGCTTGTACCAAAGGAAAATTTACTATAAAAAATTGCCGACCTGCCCATCTTGCCAATCCGGTGCGGCTTTTATCAGAATGCGGTATTCATATCGAGACCGGTCATGATTTTATTAAAATCGACGCTTCCCGTAAATTCCGCGGTTTTTCCGCAGAAACCCAGCCGTATCCTGATTTCCCCACTGATTTGGCTTCTCAGTTTACCGTAGCTGCCTGTATGGCTGATGGAATATCCACAATCACCGATACGCTTTTCCCGCAGCGGTTTAATCATGTTCCTGAACTGCTGCGCATGGGCGCTGAAATAAAACTTGAAGACAACACTGCAATCATAACCGGCGGTAAAACTCTTCAGGCTGCAAATATTCTCGCTTCGGATTTGCGCGCCGGAGCCGCCCTGGTAGCAGCAGGTCTTGCTGCCGAGGGTACGACCGAAGTAAGACGAATTTATCATATTGAACGCGGCTATGAAGATTTTCACAGCAAACTTTCCGGTCTGGGCGGGCGTATTAACTGCGCTGCTGATTCGCTGCTGTAAACAGGGATGCTTTATGGGCGATGAACTCACACCCATGATGAGACAATACCGCGAGATTAAAGACCAGCACAGTGATAAAATTCTTTTTTTCCGTCTCGGCGATTTTTACGAAATGTTCGATGAAGATGCCCGTACTGCTTCCGGCATTTTGCAGCTTGCCTTAACCAAGCGGCATGATATTCCCATGTGCGGCATACCGCATCACGCCGCTGCCAACTATATCAGGCGTTTAATCGAAGCCGGATATAAAATTGCGGTCTGCGAGCAGATGGAAGAGCCCGGCAAAGGCAAGACGATTGTACGCCGCGATGTACGCCGCATTATTACCCCGGGTACGCTCATTGATGAATTTTCCCTGAACAGTTCCGCTAATAATTTCCTGGCCGCGGTATTTGCCGAATCAGGCATGCAGGCGAACGGCTGCCGGGAAACAGTTTTTCTTGCTGCCGATTGTTCTACCGGAGACCTGGAAATTACCCATCTGGTTGCCGGAAGCGAAGGCGATCTGGAAAATCTTTTATGCGAATACAAACCCCGCGAACTTCTGGTCTCTGAAAATCAGGATTTTTTTTCCAAAATCAAAGGCAGCGAAAATATGATTATTAACCGCTTGCCTGCCTATGTATCTGAAAAAGAATATGCCGTTCGAAAAATCAAGGCCGCA